>JAOAPG010000114.1 GCA_025462785.1 Acidobacteriaceae bacterium | reverse complement strand
TTGTCCTCTGGTTCTTGCCCACTGGTTCTTGCCCACATCCCTGCTTTAGTCCACTGAACGGGCCCCCCTCTCATAATGCATTGACCCCTCGCACCCACGCACGACTCCGACGCCCGCTCAAGCGCAGGCAAGAGCCCGAGCCTAAAGTCAAAAGCATTTGGGGGTGTAGGAATTTTCCCGGTGCCTATAGCTATCCCCGCTCAACGTTTGACCCTCCAGGCAGGCTCCTTTAAACTCAAAAGATTCAGCAAAATACAGGCATTCATTCTATGGCAGACAGCATTCATGTGAAGCTCCCTGACGGGAGCGTTAAGGAAGTACCCGCAGGCACCACTCCACTCGATATTGCGAAGAACATCAATCCTCGATTCGCCGATACGGCTTTGGCGGCAAAAACTAATGGCGATCTTATTGACCTTACCCGGCCGCTGGAAAAAGACACTGATCTCCGCCTGCTCACTGAAAAAGATCCCGAAGCTCTCGAGGTTTATCGCCATTCGTCCGCGCATCTGCTGGCCGCTGCGGTGCTTGAACTATTCCCTGAGACCAAGCTCGGCCACGGTCCGGCTACTGAAAGCGGATTCTTTTACGACTTCTACCGTCCGACTCCGTTCACTCCAGAGGATTTGGAAAAACTGGAGAAGAAAATGCAGGAGCTCGTGCAGCGGAATCTTCCTTATGCACGGGAGTTTCTGCCGCGCGAACAGGGACTCGAAGAGTTCAAGAAAGATGGCGACTTCATGAAGTGCCATTTCATCGAGCAATTCACCAAGCCCGATGAAAAGATTTCAATTTATCGCACGGGCAAGTTCACGGATTTTTGCCGCGGACCCCATGTGCCCTCAACGGGGAAGATCAAGGCTTTCAAGCTGCTGAATATTTCGGGTGCGTACTGGCTAGGAAACGATAAGAATCCGCAGTTGCAGCGCATTTACGGGACTTCGTTCTTTTCAAAGAAAGACCTCGATGCTTATCTGAACGGGCTCGAAGAGGCGAAGAAGCGCGACCATCGCGTTCTTGGGAAGCAACTCGATCTGTTTTCCATTCAAGAGCTCGCTGGACCGGGCTTGATTTTCTGGCACCCAAAGGGCGGCATCATCCGCAAAGAGATGGAAGACTGGATGCGCTCGGAATACCTGAAGCGCGGATATTCTCTCGTCTACACGCCGCATGTGGCTCGGCGGCAGTTGTGGCAGACCTCGGGTCACGAAGGCTATTACTCAGAGAACATGTTTGATGTCATGGAGCTTGATGATGCGGAATACCGCATTAAGCCCATGAACTGCCCGTTCCATATTTTGATTTACAAAGACTCGCTGAAGTCTTATCGGGATCTTCCGGTTCGTTTAGGGGAACTGGGTACGGTCTATCGTTATGAGCGATCGGGCGTGATGCATGGCTTGTTGCGAGTGCGCGGCTTCACTCAGGACGATGCACATATTTTCTGCACGCCAGAGCAGATCGAGCAAGAAGTCGTCGGTTGCATCGACTTCGCATTGGATGTTTTGAAGGATTTTGGCTTCGACAAATTTCAGGTCGAGCTTTCTACCTGGGACCCTAACGATGGGAAGAATTTTGTAGGCAGCGAACAGCAATGGAAGCTCGCAACCGGCTCGCTGGAAAACGTGCTGAAGAAGCGAGGCATTGAGTACAAGACTATTCCCGGAGAAGGCGCTTTTTACGGGCCAAAAATCGATATCAAACTCGTCGATGCGATTGGACGGCTATGGCAGCTCTCGACCGTGCAGTTTGATTTCAACCTTCCGCAGCGCTTTGATCTTGAGTACGTCGCGGAAGATGGATCGCGCAAACAGCCGCTCATGGTGCACCGCGCTCTGTATGGGTCCATAGAACGATTCTTCGGTGTTCTGATCGAACACTACGCAGGCGCCTTCCCGGTATGGCTGTCGCCAGTACAAGCAGTGATGATCCCCATTGCGGAGCGTCACGTCGATTACGCCAACAAAGTCGCCAGGCAATTAAAAGAAATCGGCGTGCGCGTGGAAGTGGATGGGCGCAATGAAAAGATGAATGCGAAGATCCGCGAACACGCCATGCAGAAGGTGCCGTTCCTGCTCGTGGTCGGCGACAAAGAAGCCGAGGCAGGAAAAGTCAATGTGCGCACTCGGGGAAAAGAAAAAACCGAAGACGTGCAAGCTGCAGATTTCGTGGAGAAGATCAAGGGACTAATCGCGAGTCGAAGTCCGAAGCTCTGAGAAAATCAGCAACAACGAGGTTGTTTTCACAGAATGAAATTTGTCCAGGAACTGGACTGAGTCCGGGGTTCGGGCTGTAGGTAACTTCGCGCGTTGCTCTCAACGCTCCGTCCCCGACATGCCTTCCGTAACCTACTGCTTGCCACACAACCGATGTAGTCTTCATTCAGACTCATACTGAATTCCCATATAAAACTACTCCAATAGTTAAGGACCGCCATTTTCCATGTCTTCTCCTGTGAATGCCGTTGCTGCTCCTGCTGCGTCTAGTCCTGCTGCGTCATCGGCCAGTGCGGGGGCAACTGCCACCGCCCCAGCTCCCGCGCCCATTTCGACTCCGGTGCTGTTGGCTGCCATGTTGCGTACCTCGTCCAAGATTAGCGACTTGTTTTTTTCGCCCGGGAGACCACCGCTGGTTGAAATTGACGGAAAATTGGCGGCCGCTGGTATTCCCCGGGCACTCACAGCTGAAGACACCAGACGCGTTGCCGGCGATCTGATTGGCAACAACAAGAACGCGCTCGAGAGCCTCAAAGAGCATGGTTCCTGCGATGTCTCCTATAGCTTGCCGGGCTCTTGCCGGTTTCGTGTGAACGTGTTCATGCAGCGCAGCACGTGCGCCATTGTCATGCGGGTAATTCCTAGTAAGATTCCCGACTTCACAGCCTTGAGCCTGCCAGCCGAATTGGGGAAGATTGTCCAACTTCGCAATGGAATCGTGCTGGTCACGGGACCGACGGGTTCCGGCAAATCGTCTACCCTGGCTGCGGTCATCGATAAGATCAATCAAGAGCAGTCCTACCATGTGCTTACGATTGAAGACCCGATCGAGTTCCTGCATCAGCACAAGAATTGCATCATCCATCAGCGAGAGCTGCACAGCGACACAACAAGCTTTGCGCTCGCATTAAGGGCTGCACTCCGGCAGGCTCCGAAGGTGATTCTGGTCGGTGAAATGCGCGACAAGGAAACTATCGAAATTGCCATGGAAGCCGCGGAAACCGGCCACTTGGTCCTGTCTACATTGCACACGATTGACGCCTCGAAAACGATCGAGCGCATAGTCGGCGTTTTCCCGATGGCAGAGCAGGACGGTGTCCGCAACCGGCTAGCCAAAAGCTTTCGTTACATCATTTCGCAAAGGTTGATTCCCCGGAAAGGCGGCGGACGAATTGCCGCTATAGAAATCCTGAAGTCAACGCTTCGCACCAGGGAGTATGTCGAGAAGGGTGAGGGCGAAGGCAAGACTCTTCTGGACGCAATGCGAGTGGGCGACGACGAAGGCATGCAGCACTTCGACGGCGAAATCGAAAGAATGATTCGTGAGCGCATTATCGACATGGACACCGGGCTGGCATATGCGACGAATCCGGGAAATCTACGATTGGAGTTGGCGGACTTTACCGAAGAAGCCGCCGCATCCGCGAAAGTCGAGCTTCTGGAAACAACTTCGGCTTAATACTCACGTAGCGAGTGTTATTGTTCGAGTAGTTTGAACATTGGCATCATTTCCGACACGCACGGCCTTCTCCGGCCCGAGGCTGTCGCCGCTCTGCGTGGATCCGACTTCATCATTCATGCCGGGGATATTGGCGACCACGACATTCTCAAGAAGCTAGGTCAGATCGCTCCCGTCACGGCGATCCGGGGAAATATCGACCGAGAGCCTTGGGCACGAAAAATCCCCACCACCGAAGTTTTGGAAGTTGGAGACGTTTCGATTTACGTTCTACACAATCTCGCAGAGCTCGATCTGAAGCCAGAAGCTTCGGGGTTTGCAGCGGTTATCTACGGACACAGCCATGTACCCAAACAAGAGATGAAAAATGGCGTGTTGTATTTCAATCCGGGAAGCGCAGGGCCGAGGCGGTTCAAGCTGCCGGTCAGCTTGGGGAAATTGCACGTAGACGACGGGAGACTCAGACCGGAGATCGTCACATTGCACGTCTAGCGAACAGCCGTTGCTACAATTCAAGCAGTGTCCCTCGAATTTCAGATTGATTCCACTGCCGGTCCCGCTCGCCGCGGACGTCTCTCCACTCCCCACGGCGATATTGAAACTCCCGTTTTCATGCCCGTCGGGACTCTCGCTTCGGTCAAGGGCGTCTCTCAGGACATTCTTGAAGACCTCGGTGTTCAGATTCTCTTGGGAAACACTTACCACCTCTATCTCCGGCCGGGAGTCGAGCAGGTTAGAAAGCTTGGCGGGCTGCATCGGTTCATGTCGTGGCCGCAGGCCATTCTTACCGACTCAGGCGGATTTCAGGTCTTCAGCCTCAGCGAACTTCGCAAATTAACCGAGGAAGGAGTGACATTCCGGTCGCATCTGGATGGCTCTTCACACTTTTTCAGTCCGGAGAGCGCGATGGAGGCGCAGATTGGTCTAGGCGCGGATATCATCATGGCATTCGATGAATGTACGGAGCATCCTGCTACGGCCGAACGGGCAAGGGCCTCCATGGAACTTACCCTGCGTTGGGCAGAGCGGAGTAAGAAGTATTTCGAGGACCATAAATATGAAGTGCCTTGGGACAGCCGGCAGGCGTCAGGCGTCGGGCTTCAGGAACCGCGGATTCCTCGCGGGATAAATCCCGCGAGGAATGAGGATTTCAATCAGGTAGCGACCCAATCGCTCTTCGGCATCGTTCAGGGAGGAATGGATCTGCAACTCCGCAAAGAATCTGCCGAGCGCACCATCGAGATCGGTTTTCCCGGATACGCCATCGGAGGTCTGAGCGTTGGCGAACCTCGCGCCGTCACTCGCGAAATCATCGAAGCCACGCTTGAACATCTCCCCAAGGATAAACCTCGATATGTCATGGGGGTAGGCACTCCCGAAGAGATCGTCGAATATGCGAATCTGGGTGTGGACATGATGGATTGTGTCCTTCCGACGCGTGCGGCACGCCATGGATTGCTATTTACGTCCGAAGGAAAGATCTCGATCAAGCAGTCGCGGTATTCCTCTGACCAGGATCCGCTTGACCCGAAC
Organism: Acidobacteriaceae bacterium; assembly: GCA_025462785.1. Classification (GTDB taxonomy): domain Bacteria; phylum Acidobacteriota; class Terriglobia; order Terriglobales; family Acidobacteriaceae; genus JAOAPG01. The sequence goes on along the minus strand of JAOAPG010000114.1, from coordinate 358 downwards.
TGCGGCTGCAAGGTATGTAGCCGCTACTCGCGTGCATATCTTCGGCATCTCTATGCATCTAATGAAGTGTTGGCCCAGGTCTTAAACACCGTCCACAACCTTAGTTTCTACCTTGACACTATGCGAGCGGTGCGTCATTCTATTGCACTTGGGAAAGGGGCCCGTTTTCTTTCTGGTGAGCAGTCTCAAGGGAAGCCATAGCTTGCCAATCCCCGTTAGTTCCTGAAGTGGGAATTTCCGGCCTGTATACGCGAGAGCCTCCGCGGTAAATTGCAGTGGGCCAGAAGCGCCGGCGGGCGCAGTCCCGCTTCATTTTGCGTGCAAGGATTGCTTTGGTGAGATAGGTTCGTAGCTCCAT
>JAOAPG010000113.1 GCA_025462785.1 Acidobacteriaceae bacterium | reverse complement strand
CCGAGTGGCCATGATGTCCTCATAAACAGCTCTAACTTCGGGGCTAGCGTCTTTGTATTCAATAAGTCCGAAAATTGCCATGATTTCTCCCAGGATTCATTTTCTCGCATGCAACAGACGAACATAGCAGTATTTCCAGAATGAGGCCAACCGATCTGCGAAGCCTCGGTACTGCGGACCAAAGACATGTTTGTTTCACACATGTTGCTCGCGAGTGAATCTGAGATGAATTTATTTCGGGGAAAAGTCGATGCGCAATTTGAGTGACCTATTCAAGCAATCGTGTCGGGTCCAAAATAAAAGCCTTGTTGGACAATTTCATCGTACTGTCATCAAACGTGACGAATTAATCAATAACGAAAGTAATTGTGCTCAGCACTTTCACATTGTCTTGTGACATCCGTCCTAGTATCTTGAGCTCAATCCCGTCTCCAATAAAAGCCAGTAAATAAAAAAGAGATCCAGCAACGGGCAGCTTCGGACCCGGCGACAAACGTGTGTTTCAAATGCGGTCATGCCTTTGAAGCGCGGATGCCGAGCCCTGCTCCGAAGTGCTCTGGTCGAGTCGTCGTTGCTGGGTGGAGTGGATAATAGAGATGAAATTCTGGTCATTGCTATTCGCCTTCGTCTTCATGAACATTGCCTGTGCGCAAGTGCCACAGTCGAACCATGTTTGGATCGTCACGGAAGAAAACCACAGCTTTGAAGAGGTAATTGGCAATGCGAGCATGCCCTACTTCAATTCACTCGCCGCCAAATATGGACTCGCCACGCAGTACTATGCCAATCGTCACAATTCACTTGCTGCTCTTATGTGGTTCGTCACAGGCCAAACGGTGACGACCGACGACAACGCCAGCGGCTGTTTCAATGTGGACAACGTGGTGCGCGAGGTATTGGCGCGTGGGTTGACGTGGAAGTCCTATCAGGTGGATCTGCCTTATCCGGGTTTCCAGGGATTAAGTAATTTAAATTACGTTCGACGCCACAATCCATTAATTGATTTCACCGATTCTTGCGCCGCGGCACAACAAGTTAACTCTGTGCCGTTTACACAACTGGCGACAGACATCGCACACAACGCAACGCCGAATTTTTCCTACATAAGCCCCAATCTTAATGAGGACGCCCACGACGGTACACTGCCGCAAGCCGATCAGTGGCTGGCAGCGCAACTCCCCGCCATATTGGCACGTCCCGAGTTCCAGCAGGGAGGCGATGGTCTGCTGTTTGTGGTCTGGGACGAAGGCGACTTGTCGAACGACAACCGTTGTTCCGCGAGGCTGACATCTGGCTGCGGAGGGCGGCTGCCTAATCTGGTAATCGGCCCGCAAGTGAAGCCAGGATATCGATCCGCTGTTCGCTACGATCATGCGAATTTGCTGCGAACGGTCTGCGACGCTATGAGATTTACCGCTTGCCCCGGCGAAGGCGCGGTGGCCAGTCCCATGCTCGACTTCTTTAACACCGTGCAGGTCAGCACTCCTTTCTCGAATTCCGCGGTCGCTTCGCCCCTTCAAGTTCAAGCGTTCGCGAACAACAGCAGCCCGGTTCGCGCTATGCAGATTTATGTGGACGGCACGCTCCGGTATCAAACAAGCGGCGCCATAGCGAATGCATCCCTTCCGTTAAGCCAGGGTGGACATCAAATTGTTGCGCAATCGTGGGACGCGATGGGGGGAATTCACAAAAGCGGAGTGAACGTACTGGCACAGTCGGAAGCGATCGTAGTCAAATCTCCCGCCCCCAATGCTACCGTTTCGTCTCCGGTTCTCATTTCAGCAAACGGAAATGGCAGGAGCCCAGTGTATGCAATGCAAGTTTATGTCGATGATGCTCTGAAATATGAGGTAAGCGGAAGCGCAATAAACGCGAAAATGCCGATGAGTAAGGGGCAACACCACGTAGTCGTTGAGGCTTGGGACGACTCAGGCCGCATTACAAAGAATGGATTCAACCTGACAGTGCTGCCGACTCCGAGCGTCGTAACTGTTTCTCCTGTGGCGAATCTGTCTGTCTATTCTCCCTTGGACGTTACAGCAATCACGCAGGATGGGAATCCCGTCTATGCAATCCAGGTGTATGTCGACAATACTTTGCAATACGAATTTAGCGGCACTGGACTGGCAACTCCATTGTCTGTGGGGCCAGGATCGCATCAGTTTGTAGTGCAGGCTTGGGACACTGCTGGCGGAGTCTATAAAAACGGGACCACGATAAATGTAAAACCAGTCATCGTTACAATCGCGGCACCGGCTTCCAGCGCGATTCTCACATCTCCTGTGACAATTCAGGCGTCAGTCCAGGCCGACGCGCCGGTATATGCAATGCAAATTTACGTCGACAGTAATCTTATTTACCAAACGAATGGGTCTGCAGTTAACAAGGCCCTGTCCCTGAGTTCAGGGCAGCACAATGTTGTGGTGCAGGCTTGGGACAACGGAGGCGGTACGTGGAAAAGCAGCGTGAGCGTAACTGTTAAGTAGTCATGCGTCAGCGTTGCCGTATCGAGTGCCTACACCGGGACGTGAGCCAGAGGCTTTTCGTGCAACAGTAGCTCCGTAGCTTGGACACGCGGATTGTTATGGAACCAGCCTTGCACGACGCCGTCAAGTAGAAAGTTCGCGATAGAGAGAAGGCTCATGCCCTGATGGTGAGCCATCCAGCAGCGTACTACTTCGTAATTGCTACGCTTGGAACGGTGTCCCTCAGATGTAAAGTCGGCGGATTCATAGAAACCGTAAGACCCTATCCAGCCCTCGTGCGCCATGCGGTGCAGGTTCTCGACTGCCGAAGTCGGGTCTTCGTGTAATGCCAGAAATGTGGAGTATGGCGAGATTACCAGCCCATTGAACTCAGCCTTGTGGACGGCGAGACCGGGCACTCCAAACGCGTGATACTCATGATTGCCAGCGTCGTCTCTTCGGAAGGCGGCCGACTCCGATATGCCCCAGGGAATGCGATTCTGCGCGGTATAGGCTTTTTGCGCCACCACCGCCGCTTCGCGAGAGCGTTGGAGAAGCGTATCCGGATACGACCGCATCCAGATCGAGGGCATTAAATATTCAAACATGGTTCCGGTCCAGGAAACTAGGAGCGGGCGTCCCTCAAAGGAGGTGTGCACTCGGCCGAACTGGAACCAGCTCTCTTGCGGTATGTCATCTTTCGCAATTGCCACGAATGACGCAATGCGCGCCTCCGAGGCGAGCAGATCATAGCAGGCGGCGTTTAGCTCATTTTTCTCGACATCGTAACCGACCGACAACAATTTTCTCTTTGGATTGAGTAAAAATCCGTAACCCATTTCATCCGATAAGTCGCCAATGGTCGACACGATCCTCTGCAATGCTTCAATGAGCCGCAAGGCATTTGTTCGGGCTTCTGGAAGAAGATTACGAAGGAGTTGACGTGTAGACCTACGCTCGTCAGAGTGATCGGATTGAGACATTACCTCTTCGAGACGTATGGTCAGAAGATCGATGAAGTCGGGAATTCTTTCGATCGCAACTGTTCCCCAGTCGGAACCGATACTGATCGCAGCGTCATTCCGCAAAGAAGTAAATTCGGGCAGAAGCCATGGAGAATAAAGACGAACAGTCTGCCGAATATTCTTGATCCGAGCATGTGCCTGTTGGACGAACCAGTTGACTTCCGTTGGGTGCTTTGCTGATTTGGCGATCTCATCGTTCAACGAACCTTCTGGCAGTTCCAACAAGTTTCGCAGCCAATCATCTGCGAGGACCTTGTCTTCCAGCGTCTCGTACTGTTTTCTCGAGAAGCCCTTGAGTTCGACCAAAAGACGCACATGATCCAACAATCCGCTAGCGGAACTCGCCTCCACGATCGGACGGGCAAGTCGGTCCAGACAGCCCTCTTGAAGAGTCCAAAGGGATGCTAAAAAATTCCCGTTATCGACGGACGAAACGAATCTGGGTCTAAGTGCCTCAAGAGTTTGAGTGTTGTACCAGTTGAGCAGGTGCCCGCGATAATGCTCGAGTTTAGAGAGCGTCTGCAGGGTGCGTGATGTTAGTTCGGTAAATTCAGGAACAGTGAGATAACCGAATTCACACGCCACTTGCCGCGCATTAAGAAGAAGGCCGAGATTCGTCGGCGAGACGCGAGGCGCAACGACGAACGGCTGTTCCTGCAGATTATCCGGAATCAGCCAATTGTGCTCTGCATTGCTGAACTCCGCGAAGTATCTCCACGTCAGCAGCGCGGCGCTACGCAAAAATTGAACATCTTTCTCCGATGCCTGTTTGTGTTCGGTACTCGGAGGCCGATTCAGCCATCGAGCGACGCCTTTGCTGGAGGCCCAGAGGAGCAGAATCGGAATCGCAGCCCAGAACGCGCGCCGGTGTGCAAAAAACACCAGAGCACCAAGGGCGAGGGCCAGCACGGGCATCCAATCCAAATAGACATCGACTGCAGTACGTTTCTGAATTCCCAGCTCGACTTCGGCTGCGGTCTCCCATTCCAAAAGGCGCTGCCCAGTCACCATTCTTCGCACCAAGGCCCGAACCACAGCGTCCAACGAAACCAGCATCTGGTGCGCAAGGAAGGTCAAAGTAAGAAGCACGGTAACGTTGGAAGTAAAGAGCCCATCAACGGCGTCGCGCGCGATATCCGTATTCCGCTCAATCGCGGCGTGAACCAACTCAAATAAGAATCGGCACCAGGCGGGGACAAATAGGATGACGATGGTCGCGAGAGTCCAATAGGCAGGCTTCCCGGGTAGGACGAACCAGCCGAGTATCAGCAACAAAAATGTTGCAGGTTCCACCAGGCTGCGGCGCAGGTTGTCGAAAATCTTCCACTGAGAAATAGTCGAAATCGGATTGCGTACGCGGTTGCCCGACTCGTCCGGAACCTGCGGCAACAGCCAGTTCGTAATCTGCCAGTCTCCGCGAAGCCAGCGGTGTTTGCGCCGATTGTACGCGCTGTAGTGCGAGGGATAATCTTCAATTACCTCGACGTCGGTTACCAAACCCGCCCGCGCATAGGCACCTTCGATGAGATCATGGCTCAACAAAGCATTGCGCGGAAATCGACGGTCTAGAACCTGATGTAGAGTTTCGACTTCGTAAATTCCTTTTCCCGCGAAGCTGCCTTCCCCGAACAGGTCCTGATAAACGTCAGACACGGCGTGCGTGTAGATGTCGTACCCAGTTTGTCCCGAATAGATATTTGCCAGCCGTGAACGTGCCGCGCTCTGAACGCTAATACCGACGCGAGGCTGCAAGATTCCGTATCCGGCAACAACAATGTTTTTCTCCGGATCAAGAATGGCGGTATTCAGTGGATGTGCCAGTGCACCGATCATGCGCTGAGCCGAGCCACGCGGCAACTCTGTATCCGAGTCGAGAGTCAAAACAAAACGGACATTCGGAAGAAGCGAGAGATCGCCGACCTTAACCGGGAAGCTGTCATATTGCCGGCGAAGCAGTTTGTTCAAATCCAAAAGCTTGCCGCGCTTCCGCTCCCAGCCCATCCACACCCCTTCCCGGGGATTGAAAACTCGATGCCGGTGAAAAAGGAAGAACGATCCCATGTTCCGCCTGGAATACTTGGCATTCAGTTCTGTAATCAATTTCGAACAGAGATCTATGAGTGGATTTTCTTCCGCGGACGGTTCAGATGAATCCGGTAAGTCGCTCACCAACGCAAAATGCAGATTGGGATCATGATTTCCAAGAAAGCGAACTTCGAGATCATCAACTAGCCGCCGAACTTGCTTTTCATTTAGCAAGAGCGTAGGAATTGCCACCAACGTCACACAGTCGTCAGGAACAGATTCCGAAAAATCGAGCTTAGGGAGGATTTGCGCAGACAGCAGCGACGTCGTCAGATAGTTCATGACCTGCACTGCACTCTGCGAAGCCGGCAGAAACAACGCCAGCATGGACAGAAAAATCATCTCAAGCGAATTGTTCGCGCTGGTCAGTAAGAGAACAATCACTGACATAATCGCGAACGTGAGAACCGCAATGCCGGGCACGTAAAACTCATCCGGGTACATCCTCAACAGCGACTGTATGCGCTCTCCCAGAGGCATTTTGTAAGCTACTCGACGATGAAGAAGAGTGATGCCTTCTGCGACGAGGTAAAATCCGACGTGTGAAACTCGGCTCCTCATCCGAGGGGTAATATCAGTCTGCTTTGCCGCTACCTGGGCCAACTCGAGGGCGGCCTGGGCGACTTCCATCTCGCTACAATCAGAATGTGCCGCGATAACGATAATCTTGCTTCTGTAAAGATCGCGGCTATCGAAGTCCATGCGGGCATAGGCGCCAGCAGGATCTTGACGCAGGACTCGATCAAAGAAGATTAGCGGTTCGATCGCTTCTTTCCATGAATTCTGAGTAATCTCGCGCAGACTGCGAATGCAGACGTCTATGCCGGTCGATGCTTCTTTGTCGGCAATTAATCGAGCTGCACGAATTGCGATCTGTTCCAGCAATTCGAGCTTGAGTGCTGGAACCAGTGCCCAAAGTTCTTTGACGTTGAGAACTGTTTTTTCCTCGAAACCTTCAATGTACGTTGCGAATGATTCTTCCTTGAATTCAAACTGGGTCCCGACCAGGAACCCTTCGACGACAGCAATTGGGCGAGGAAGCGTTGCCTTTTCGCGAGTGCGAACGTGAGGAATATTCTCGAGGGGCTCGAGAGTTGCACCCACTCCGCTCAGCTCGGTTTCGATTAACCGAACATTATCGTGAAGCCAACGATAATCCTCAGAGATTCCAGTCGTGGGTAGGGGATCTCGCAATGCACTGAGCACCGGCCGCAGAGCCTCAACCAATGCAGAATAGCGTGTAGCGGCCACATCGGAGGACGGAGTATTTGGCAGCCATGCCAGGCCACAGGCCAGCTCTGCCGCCCGCAAGGCCAGTGCAGAAGGCAGCACGGACTCTTCCCGGACTGCCGCCTTGGATATGAGCGCTTGTTCAGCCTGCTCGTTTGCGATCTCGGGATGTATATTCTGCGGCATCATAAAGTCTTTTTGCGATGTAGATCTTTTATCTGTAGCTGGCAGCTTGCATCTCGAACATCTCGGCGTATCGTCCACCGAGGGTGGCTAGCTCATCATGAGTTCCTTCTTCGGCTATGCTTCCATTTTCGAGTACTACGATGCGATCTGCCATGCGCACAGTCGAGAATCGGTGCGAAATGAAGAGCGCCATCTTCCCCTGAGTAAGTTCCGCAAAACGTTGGAAGACCTCGAATTCGCTTCGCGCGTCCAGCGCAGCGGTTGGCTCGTCGAGGATTAACAACTGTGCATCTCGAAGATAAGCGCGGGCTAGTGCGATTTTCTGCCATTCTCCGCCAGAAAGATCGACGCCTTCTTCGAACCGTCGCCCCAACATTTGCTCGTATCCGCCCTCGAGCTTGGCCACGACTTGATCGGCCAAACTCTTTCCTGCGGCGCTCTGCACAAGCTTCAGATTGCTGAGTTCATCGATGCGGCCTACTGCAATGTTCTCTCTTGCCGTCATCTCGTAACGCATGAAGTCCTGGAAGATGACGCCAATCTCACGATAAAGATCTTCAAGGCTGTACTCGCGGAGATCCACCCCATCAAGAAGAACTTGTCCTTCGGTGGGATCGTAAAGCCGAGTGATCAGCTTCACGATTGTGGTTTTGCCTTGGCCATTCTCTCCGATCAGCGCGACGCGTTCCCCGGGATGAAGATGAAAATTCAGATTCTTCAAAATCGGGCGGGAGCTGCCGGGATAATGAAAAGAGACGTTTCGAAATTCGAATCCATTGGTGATTGGCCGCGGCGCGGGCAATGCGTTGGGTTTTGATCGGATCGTGGGCTGCATTTCGAAAAATGCTAGCAAATCTGTGAGGAACAAAGCCT
>JAOAPG010000096.1 GCA_025462785.1 Acidobacteriaceae bacterium | reverse complement strand
TCTGTGGATTTCCATGTCCGTCAACATTCTGACGTACATGCTTGCAGCCAGCCTGATTCAGGGTGGAATGAATTGGAAGCAGGCGGTGCTGACGATCTTCATAGGCAACCTCATCGTGCTGGGACCGATGCTTTTGAATTCGCACCCTGGCGCAAAATATGGAATCCCGTTTCCAGTTTTAGCCCGCGCATCATTCGGAGTGTTGGGAGCGAATGTCGCGGCAGTGTTGCGCGCACTGGTGGCTTGCGGATGGTTCGGCATTCAAACCTGGATCGGTGGCGAAGCGGTCAGCACGCTACTCGCAACGCTCACTCCAAAATGGAAAGACGTTCCACACGGTACAGCCATTTGCTTCCTGCTGTTTTGGTTCATTAATCTCGCTGTCATCCTCAAAGGCATTGAATATATTCGCGTGCTGCAAGGCATCAGCGCCCCGATCCTGCTTGCGGTAGGCTTGCTTCTGCTGGGATGGGCATACCGCACAGCCGGTGGTTTCGGTCCAATGCTCTCAGTGCCGTCGCGATTCCACACCTTTCCTGATTTTTTGAAGTTTCTGATTCCTGCTCTAAACGGGACCGTGGGATTCTGGGCCACCGTGTCATTGAACATTCCCGACTTTTCACGATTTGCGCGGAATCAACGGGAGCAGGCCATCGGCCAGGCGCTGGCTCTGCCCACGACGATGACTCTGTATGCTTTTATCGGAATCGCAGTGACCTCGGCGACCGTGGTGATCTATGGAACTGCAATTTGGGACCCCGTGCAGTTGCTCAGCCGATTTCATTCTCCGGTCGCAGTGGTCATCTCGTTGGTTGCAATATTGCTGGCTACCTTGAACGTCAACATCGGCGCAAATGTCGTGTCTCCAGCAAACGATTTTTCCAATCTTTGGCCGCGAAAAATCAGCTTCCGCACCGGAGGCATTATCACCTGCTTCATGGGAATTATCTTGATGCCCTGGAAGCTCCTGGCTGATTACAACACTTTTATCCTGGGATGGCTCGGCGGTTACGCCGCATTTCTTGGCCCCGTAGCCGGCGTCATGATTTGCGATTACTTCGTGGTGCGAAAGCGCACTCTAAAAGTCGAGGATCTGTACTTGCGCGGCGGAATTTACGAGTATTCCAGGGGATTCAATTGGCGCGCCATTTTCGCGCTTTTGCTCGGAGCTGGCACGGCATTGGTGGGACTGGTGAGTCCGCCTCTACGCGCTCTTTATGATTACTCCTGGTTCGTGGGCTTTGTCGTTTCTTTCATCGCCTACTACGCGTTGATGAAGTCGCAACGCCAGATTGATCTGCTTCCCGCCGAAGCGTCCTAGCTGCTCAGACTTTCAGGAGAGGCTTCGCCCCAAATGCCGGCAGGACTTCCTTCTCGTAAATCTCCAGCGTCTCCTCCTCATCTCCGCACATCAAGTAGACATTAAACTGCGTAACTCCGACTTTAGCCAACGCATTTAGCTTCTCGCGATGCGCCTGGACCGGTCCCACCAAACAAAAACGATCCACCACTTCGTCGGAAACAAAATCCGCATTATTGCTGTCCACTTCGCAGTGGTGCAGGTAATCATAGCCGCCCCGATCACGTACGAATGAAGTCAGCGCCGGCGGCAGATCTTCAGGCTTGTACTGCCGGATGAGATCCATCACGTGATTGGAAACCAATGCCGGGAACCAGCGAACACGCTCACGTGCAACACTCAAGTCATCGGAAACCCATACCGGAGCCGCCGCCATGACTTCGATTTCGCCGAAATCGCGACCTGCGGCGCGAGCACCTTCCTTCACAAACCCGAGACACCATGCAACCAGATCCGGATCGGCGAACTGAAGAATGATGCCGTCCGCAACGCGTCCCGCCATATGCAACACTTTAGGTCCATAGCCAGCAATCCAAACTGGTGGAGGCACTTCGGCCCAAGTGAGTCGCGTCGGCTGACCGTCGTATGGAACTTCACGGCCAGCGGTGAGATCGCGGAAGACGTTCACCGCGTCCTCGAGTTGCGACCAGCTTACCGGCTTCTTGCCCAGCACTCGCCTGGAACTATCACCGCGGCCAATCCCGAGCTGCATGCGTCCCTTTGAAATCAGATTCAGAGTCGCAAACAGGCTTGCCGTCACCGTCAAATCGCGCACCGCAGGATTAGTCACGCACGTCCCGAGCTTCATTCGTTCCGTGTTCGTGGCCATCAAAGTCAGCAAAGGATACGGCTCTTTCCACAAAACGTGCGAATCGAAAAGCCACCCGTAGGTGAATCCAGCGGCTTCGGCTTGCCTAGTGAGGCCGACAATACGGTCGATGGAAATGTCCGGTTTAATCGCCATGCCAAACTGCATAAACCCTCATCCTCAACGAGACTATATGAGCGAAACTACGTCTGCGAATTATAGACTTCAAGTGCGGCAATTAGCATAGAATCCATTTTTCTCCCGGCGAGAGAAGCGGAGGGTTTCGATGGGCTTTGACACAATCATCGCGAACGGAAATGTGGTAACCGCAACCGACACCTACACAGCCGACATCGCAATTGAAGACGGCAAAATTGTTGCCATCGGCAAAAACCTTCCGCAGCAGAACGTCGCAAAAGTGCTCAACGCATCGGACAAAGTGGTTTTTCCTGGCGGAATCGATGTTCATACTCATCTCGATATGCCCTTCGGAGGCACGACCAGTGCCGACGATTTTGAAACCGGCACGCGAGCCGCAGCATTCGGCGGAACTACCACGCTCATCGATTTCGCCATCCAGTACAAGGGCCAGCGACTGCAACAAGCCTTCGATACTTGGATGGCGAAAGCCTCAAGCAAGGCCGTCTGCGATTACGCCTTTCATTGCATCGTCACCGACATCTCCGATGGGCAATTGGACGAAATGAACTCTCTGGTGGGCGAAGGAGTCACCAGTTTCAAGCTGTTCATGGCGTACCCGGGCGTGTTCATGCTCGACGATGCGAGCATCTTTAAGGCTCTGCAGACAACTGCGAAGAACGGCGCGCTGATCTGCATGCATGCCGAAAACGGCAGCGCGATCGACGTAATCGTGCAGCAGGCTTTGGCTGAGGGAAAGCGAGCGCCGGGACAGCCGGCCCCGCGTCCC
>JAOAPG010000023.1 GCA_025462785.1 Acidobacteriaceae bacterium | reverse complement strand
ATTGCGTTTGCAGGGCGTACATATCGAAGAAGCCACTACATGGCTGGAAAAAATTACGGGCCGAATCGAAGTCGAAAACCTTTATCCCAGTTGGATTATCTTCGCCAAGGGATTCCGCTTCAGCAGTGGCTTCCGGCTCTTGCGAAGAGTGTTGAATTTCACCGTCTCCTTGGTCGGACTTGTCTGTGCGCTCCCAGTTACCCCCTTTGTGATTCTGGCCATCAAGCTCGATTCAAAGGGTCCGATACTCTACCGGCAGAAACGCGTCGGGCGCCGGGGCGAGCACTTTTATTGTTATAAATTTCGGACCATGCGGCAGGACGCCGAAGCGGATACAGGACCAACGTGGGCAACCGACGACGATCCTCGGATCACGAAGACCGGTAAGTTCCTGCGCAGTGCGCGACTCGACGAAATTCCGCAATTGTGGTGCGTGCTCAAGGGCGATATGGCGTTTGTCGGGCCCCGTCCGGAGCGTCCCGAGTTTGTCCAGTGGCTCACGCACGAGCTCCCATACTATGGCGTTCGGCACATGGTTCGTCCTGGTATCACTGGATGGGCGCAGGTCAGATATAAGTACGGCAACACTGTAGAAGACGCGAAGGAAAAACTTCAGTACGACCTCTTTTACATAAAGAATGCGTCGATTGGGCTGGACGTGCTCATAATGTTCCAGACCGTAAAGATCGTGTTGCTGGGCCGGGGAGCGCAATGAAAATCGCGTTCTGGGGAGCAACGATAGTCATTGTCTACACTTTTCTCGGCTATCCTGTATGGTTGTGGCTTCGAAGCCGCTGGTCTCCTTGGCCAGTACAGCGTGGCTCCTACACTCCTACTGTTTCCGCAGTCATGGTGGTTCGCAACGAGGCGGCAGTGCTGGAGCGGAAGTTACAAAATTTATTGGCGCTGAACTATCCGCAGGAACTGTTCGAGATTGTTGTGATGTCTGATGGATCCAGTGATGAGACTAATGAAATCTTATCTTCGTACGGAAAGCGGGAGAACGTGAGAGTGCTTCTCGGGGAGCATTCGCAAGGAAAAGCTTCTGGCTTAAACGAAGCGATCAGTGTAGCGCGGGGAGAGATCGTGCTGTTTACTGACGCGCGGCAGATCATCGAGTCGGATGCATTGAGATTGTTAGCGCAGGATTTCGCGGACTCTAGCGTAGGGTGCGTGAGCGGACAATTGATGTTGGGAGACCCCATATCCGGTCAGGCAAATCGTGGAATGGGCCTCTATTGGCGAATCGAAAAAAAAGTTCGGGAGTGGGAGTCAGCTTCGGGATCAGTCGTGGGCGCCACCGGAGCAATTTATGCTGTTCGATGGAACCTTGTGATGCCGGTTCCACCGGAAACAGTACTAGATGACGTTTATATCCCCATGCAGGTCGTGCATCAGGGAGCCCGAGTGATTTTCGATCCACGAGCGCGGGCTTGGGACCTGCCAGATTTAGGAAAAAGCCGCGAGTTCAACCGCAAGGTGAGAACGCTCGGCGGCAACTACCAGTTGCTTCAACTGGCCCCGTGGTTACTGAGCAAAGAAAATCCTATACGGTTCGAATTTTTAAGTCACAAAGTGAGCCGGCTGACCGCGCCGTTTGCGCTGCTCGTTGTGTTGCTTACGTCTTGCTTTCTAACCGGGCCGATTTACCGCATTGCGCTCATATTGCAGGTAGCGTTTTATGGGCTCAGTCTACTGGCAATGATGCAATTGGCCAAAGGGCCGCTGGCGCGCATGGCGGATGCTGCCTATACATTTGTCGTTTTGAATACCGCGGCAGCTGTTGCTTTCGGGAACTTTGTGACCGGACGGAAAACGATCTGGGTGCGATAGCGGATATGCAGAATCTGATTTCATCTGGGACGTCGGCTCCGTGAAGATACTCTGGGTCAAAGCCAACAAGCTTCTACCGGTCCACAGCGGTGGCGATATTCGTTCGTTCAATATCGCGCGGCAGTTGGCGTTGCGCAATGACTTCACTTTTTTCTCTTACTACGATGGAAGGCCGGACGCGAAGTATGATTCTGAACTTGCGAAATATTTTCCGGGGGCTGTCAGCGTCTGTACAGGGAAGAGCGATTCAAACGCAGTAAAGCGCGGTTTGGATTATTTGTCGCACCTGCCGATGTCAGCCCCTTATGCTGTGAGCCGGTTTGCATGCCCGATAGTTCGGCAGAAGCTGCAAGTCTGGTTTGAAGAGAAGCGGTTCGATGTCGCGGTCTGCGATTTTTTGGACGCTGCCGTGAATTTTCCCGAGAAATTAACGATTCCGAGTGTCCTGTTCCAGCACAATGTAGAAGCAGAGATTTGGCGCAGGCATGCGGGAACCGAATCGAATCCGATCCGAAGAATGATTTATCGGACGGAGTTCTCGAAGATGCTTGGATACGAGCAGAAGATTGTGCGTGAATATCAGCACGTCATTGCCGTTTCAGATCACGACAAAAATCTGATGAGTGCATGGGTTGACGAATCCCGGATCACAGTGGTTCCCACAGGCGTTGATCTGCAGCAGTACCGGCCCGAACCCACTCCGCGTGAGGTAGAACCGCTTGTGATGTTCGTGGGTGCAATGGATTGGGAGCCGAACATCGATGCTGTTGAATATTTCTGCGATGAGATTTGGCCTCAGGTGCTGGCCGAAATCCCTAGCACGCGGTTTCGAATCGTTGGCAGAAATCCGGATCGGCGCGTGCAGAAATTCGCGTCCAGCTCGGTTGAGGTTACGGGAAGAGTCGACTCCGTAATCGGCCACCTACGAGAGGCCGCGCTAGTGATCGTTCCCTTACGCATTGGCGGGGGGACGAGACTTAAGATTTACGAAGCAATGGCTGCGGGCAAGGCAGTCGTTTCCACATCAGTAGGAGCGGAAGGTCTAGATGTACACCATGGGAAAGACATCATGCTGGCCGATACGCAACGAGAATTCGCCGAGTCGATCCTGAAGTTTTTGCGGGATCGCCAGCTTCGTTCTAATTTCGAGCGAGCGGCGGCTGACCTTGCCGCACGATACGATTGGTCGGCAATCGGCGACAAATTTGGCCAAGTATTGGAGGCAGTTGTTGGGGATCGTGTGCCTCTTGTAGAACAGTATGCGCATTCGCGGAATTAAATTGTTTTAGTGATGTGCACTCCGCTGCAGAGTTAGATAGCGAGCGAAATTTAGGGACATTTCATGCCAAGGCTCGATCAACAAGTTCACTCACGAATGTCAGCGGAACTGCTGGCGCTGTTGCGCTGCACGGTTTGCCCGGCCAGATTGAATGAGGATGCGGACGGATATGTTTGCTCATCCTGCAAGCGGAAGTTCCCTTTGGTTCGCGGAGTTTTGCGTTTTGTCGACGAGCACAGCTACGCCGACAGTTTTGGATATCAATGGCATAAATTTGACCGGACACAGCTTGATTACGCAGGGATGGATTTATCGGATCCCGATTTCCGGCGGAAAACAGGCTTGAAGCCTGAGGACCTGAAGGGGAAGCTGGTTCTGGATGTGGGTTGCGGGATGGGCCGCTTTGCTGAGGTCGCTACGCGATGGGGCGCGCGAGTAGTTGGTATTGACTTGAGCGCTGCCGCGGAAGTTGCGGCGCGGAATTTAGCGGACCGCGAATTCGTAGCCTTACAGGCCGATGTGTTTGCGCTACCGTTCGCGCCTGAAAGTTTCGATTACATATACAGCATGGGCGTGCTGCACCATACACCGGATTGCGAAAAAGCTTTCAAAAACCTGCCCCAGTATTTAAAGCCGGGGGGCGGAATTGCGATCTGGCTCTACAGCGGATATAACAAATGGTTCCGGTTCAGCGATATCTACCGGAAACTTACCCATCGCATGTCGGCTCCGGCACTCCTCCGCATTCTGCGCGTCGCAGTTCCTTTTTTCTATTGGACTGATCGTGGGCTGCGGACGATCCCGCTGGTCGGTAAACCGATCGCTGGTGTCGTGCACCACGTGTTTCCGGTAAATAGAAATAAGAATCGGGACATTCGGCTGCTGGATACGTTTGACTGGTATTCACCGAAGTATCAATCGAAGCACACTTACGAACAAGTCTTTCGGTGGTTCGAGAGTTGCGGGCTTGTGGACCTAACGGTTGGCAATAATTCAATCGGTGTGCGCGGACGCAAGCCTGCCCGAGTGAACCGAGAAATGACTAGCGAAGTGGGTCGGCAAATCGAAGCACCTGTTGAAGTCCGATGACAGATTCGCAACCAAAAAGCGTAGAGGGCGTGAGCCAAAGTGCGCGCGGCGATTCATGTGAATCTGCCGGTGATGCGCCGATCACTCGCCGACGAGGTCTTGCCAGCAAAATATCTTATGCGGCCCCTTGGCTCCCTTCCTACGCTTGGCAGAGACTCACAAGGCGGGTGCCTCAAGGCCCGGTGCATTTAATCTTCGCGATAGCCGATCACTTCGAACCCGCCATTGTTCCAGAGAATGGGTACGCTCGTGCGCCATACGAGGAGCAAGAGAAACGACTCGAGCGTTGGTGCCGGGAATACCCGAAGCTCATCGACCAGTGGCGTGATGTAGATGGCTATCCCCTGGTGCATTCGTATTTCTATCCGGCTGAGCAGTATGACAAAGGGCATCTCGATCGCCTCGCCGAACATTGCCATGCGGGTTGGGGTGAAGTCGAAATTCATTTGCACCACGGAACTACACGGCCTGATACGGCGGAAAACCTACGCAGAGAACTTTCGCAGTTCCGCGATACTTTAGCTTTCGAGCACGGCTGTCTCTCGTATTTCGACGGAGTTGGAACTCCGCAGTATGGGTTTGTTCATGGAAATTTCGCACTGGCGAATTCAGCAGGTGGCTTCGCCTGCGGAGTGGATTCTGAAATACAGGTGCTGGCCGATACTGGTTGCTATGCGGATATGACTCTGCCAACAGGAGCGTTCCACCCGGCGCAGACCAGCAAGATCAATTCGATCTATGAGTGTGGGGTGCCATTGAGTCAGCGGGCGTCGCACCGGCGAGGTCGGGATCTGGAGAGTGGGCGGAAGCCACAAATCTTTCCTCTAATTGTTCAAGGGCCGCTTATGCTCGATTTTGGACGATCCGGCAATGGGCGAACTGGGAAATTTGCAGCAATAGAAAATGGCGCTTTAACTCCGCCGAATCCCCCAAGCTTACATCGCTTAAATTTGTGGAAGGATGCTGCCATTTCCGTGCATGGAAGACCGGATTGGCTGTTCATCAAGCTTCATTGTCATAGCATGGATCCTACGCAGGAACCGGCTGTACTCGGAGAACCGATGCGGAAGTTTCTGCGTGAACTTGTGGAAAGCGCAAAACAGCGAAGTGAAACGATCCACTTTGCATCGGCGCGAGAAATGGTAAACATTATTCTTGCGGCGTGCGATGGGCGCGAGGGCAATCCCGGAGATTATCGCGACTACCGGCTGAAGCGAATTCGCAAATCTCGCTCAACCTCTTCTCTTCCTCTTCAAATTCCCAACGTTGCCGTGAAAGGGTAAGCTCATGTGTGGAATCGCGGGAATCGTGTCCAGCGGCTCCGGCGTAATTGATGCCGAGACGATTCACCGGATGTGTCAAACCATCGTCCACCGCGGACCCGATGACGAAGGCGTGTTCGTCAAAGATGGCGTAGGTCTCGGGATGCGCCGCCTGAGCATTATCGACGTATCCGGCGGTCACCAGCCGGTATTCAATGAAGATCGAAGCGTGTGGGTAGTTTATAACGGAGAGATCTATAACTTTCCTGAGCTTCGTTCAGAACTCGAAAATCGTGGCCACCGATTTTCTACACATACCGATACCGAGGTTATCGTTCATCTTTACGAAGAAATGGGGGCGGACTGCGTAAAGAAATTGCGCGGCATGTTTGCTTTTGCGCTTTATGACGAGCGAAATCGGCGGCTCCTATTGGCCCGCGACCGGCTTGGAAAAAAGCCTCTTCATTATGCACTCAGTCACGGTCGACTGCTGTTCGGATCAGAGATCAAAACGATTCTAGCGGTCGAACCCGAACTCTCAGTGACGAATCAGGAAGCGCTGCTGCAATATTTCTACTTCGGATACATACCCGACCCCCTAACCGCTTTTAGGCCGATTCAGAAGTTGCCCCCAGGACACCTGCTCGAGTTCGAAACAGGCGAGATTCGTATCCGGCAATATTGGGATTTGCCGCAATATGGAACGCACTCTCCGGCCAGCGAAGAAGAGTGCTTGGAAGAACTGGAACGACTGCTAGGAGAAGCGGTTCGCATTCGATTAATTGCGGACGTTCCTCTCGGCGCCATGTTGAGCGGCGGAACAGATTCCTCGACCATTGTCGCATTAATGGCGCGGGCCACTTCGAGGCCGGTAAAAACTTTTGCTATCGGTTTTCAGCACGCGGATTTTAACGAGGCCCCTTATGCTCGGATGGTTGCTGACAAATTTGGCACCGATCATCATGAGCTAATTCTTGAACCCGATGTGGTTGAGACAGTCGAGATGCTCACGCGATCGCTGGAGGAACCGTTTGGAGATTCTTCCATGCTACCGACCTATTACGTTTCTCGTCTAGCCCGTCAGCACGTGACCGTAGCATTGTCGGGCGACGGCGGGGATGAAGCGTTTGCGGGTTACCAGAGGTATCGCATTCATTTGCAAGACAGGTCGCATGAATGGATACCGCATTGGGCTGGGCGATTATATCGCGAGCAGATACATCACCGCCTTCCATATAGTGTGCCTGGGCGCAGCCTGGCATATAGCATTTCATTGCCTTGGCAGGATCGTTACACCGAAGGTGTTTCGTTTCAGCCCTTTCAGCGGGAGATGGCTTTGCTTTCAGACGAGTTTGTGGGTTCATTCGAGCCGCTGAAATCTTTTCGGTCGTATCTCGACAGCGCTCCCGCAACCGATCCTCTGAGTCGCGTGCTCTATCTTGATAGCAAAACTTATTTGCCGGGCGACATCCTGACGAAAGTGGACCGCATGAGCATGCTAACCTCGCTTGAGGCTCGGGTGCCCATGCTCGACCACGTCTTCCTCGAATGGGTGACGGGACTTACGCCGGAATGGAAAATGCGGAACGGCAGTCAGAAATATATTTTGCGGAAATTGGCGGAGCGGGTCGGTGTTCCTCGGGAAGTTCTTTATAGATCTAAGCAGGGATTTGCTCTTCCGCTCGGTCACTGGATGCGGCACGAGTTAAAAGATATGATCCTCACGGTGATGCTCGAGCCACGAACATTGCAACGAGGATATTTTAATCCGGTGGGCGTCAGACGCTTGTTGGATGAGCATTTCCAAGGCCGGCGAGACCATTCCGCGCGGATCTGGCGTCTGCTGATGTTTGAATCGTGGCAGCGTAATTTTCTTCAGGTTTTCAGGACTGCGGATTCGAGCTCAATCCACGATTACGCACCAGCTCTGCACGGAACGATTGGATGAATGCTCCTCTGCATTCCGGTACCGAAGCGGTTGATATGAGTACCTCGGCTCATGTTTCCCACCCGGTTGCGAGCACTGATGAAGACATACCGGATGAGCGGTCGCTTCCCGGCATCTTCCTGATGACGGACAGCTTCGATACAGGCGGGAGCGAACGACAGTTCGCCGCCCTGGCAAAGTCTTTAGACGCGCATTCCTTTCGTGTACGCCTCGGCTGCATTCAGAAACGTGGAGCTTTTCTTGATGGCTTAAACGACGTTCAGGAGTTTCCGCTGGGTGGAAGCTTGTACCGGCTTGGTTCTTTGCGAACACGTTGGAAATTAGGCCGGTTCATGCGTCAGAACGCGATTGATATCGCGCACGCATTCGATTTCTACACCAATCTCACGCTCATTCCTGCGGCGCGTTTGGCGCGAATCCCAGTAGTGATTGGGAGCCAACGACAATTGGGGGACTTGCTCAGTCCGAACCAGTTTCGTGCACAACTGGCCGTTTTGCGTTGGTGTGACGCGGTTATTTGTAATTCCCAAGCGGCGGCGAGCCGCCTAATTGAGAGCGGGCTGCCAGAAGACAAAACGGTCGTGATCGGTAACGGTTTGCCAAGTTCATCTTTTGTTGAGACCGGCCCCGCATTGCCGCGGCGTTCTGGGCTTTTGCGTATTGGCATGATTGCACGGATGAACACACGCTCCAAGAATCATCGATTGTTTCTCGGGGCGGCGGCGCGACTGGCCTCTGAGTTTCGCAATTTAGAGTTCGTGCTGGTAGGGGATGGTCCTCTGCGTTCTGAGCTCGAAAACGAAGCCGACAAGCTAGGTATTCGCCATCAGATCCAGTTTCTTGGCGACCGGCGTGACGTTCCCGCAGTGCTGGCGTCACTCGATATTACAATCTTGCCGTCGACATCGGAAAGCCTTTCGAATGCGATTATTGAATCCATGGCGGCTGGAGTACCGGTGATTGCGAGCCGAGTTGGGGGGAATCCTGAGCTCGTGAGTGAGAGCCGCGGGATCTTGGTTGCTCCTAATGGCGAAGCGGCATTATCGGATGCAATTGCGCGCCTGCTGAGGGATGCTCCGCTTCGTCTTGCCATTGGCCGCAACGCGAAAGAATTCGCGAAAGCGAACTTTACGATGGTCCATATGCGCCGGCGGCATGAAGATCTTTACGCCGCGCTCCTTGAAAAGAAGCGATGGAGGCCGAATACAAAATCACCGCAAGTGAACCCGGCACGACGGAGCATGCAGCCTCGCACTCATGTTGTGATCGTCGCTGCTTCCTTGCGTTACGTCGGGGGACAGTCAGTTCAGGCCGATTTACTCTTGAATAACTGGAAACGTGATCCTGATATCGATGCCAAACTCATCTCCATCGACCCTACATTTCCGCGGGGACTGAAGTGGATTGAACGCATTCCATTCGTGCGAACCATTGTTCGAGAGCCTCTGTATCTATTGGCACTCTGGCGCGGTCTGAAGAATGCAGACATCGTCCACATTTTTTCAGCATCCTATTGGTCCTTTCTGGTGGCGCCGGTTCCCGCGTCTTTTGTCGCTCGTCTGAGAGGGAAGAAAACGCTTATTCACTATCACAGCGGTGAGGCGCGAGATCACTTACTCCGCTTTCGCACTGCTCGTTCTCTGCTTGCAAAAGCAGACATGCTGGTCGTTCCATCCGGATATCTTGTCGATGTTTTCCGCGAATTTGATCTTCCCGCTAAGGTTGTGCCGAACGTTGTCGACCTGACTCAATTCTCTTTTCGGGTTCGTAGACTGCTTCGTCCTCATCTCGTTTGCACGCGCGGGTTTCATGCCTATTACGGTGTGGATGTAGTTGTGCGAGCATTCGCCGAGGTGCTAAAGGAGTTTCCGGAAGCTCGTCTGGACTTAGTTGGTGGCGGTCCACAGGAGAGCCAGATTAAGAGGCTCGTCGCAAAGCTAGGACTGGCTGGCGTGAATTTCTGCGGCGTAGCTACGCGTCAGGAGATTGGGCGTTTTTACACCCAGGCAGATATCTTCATTAATGCCTCGTGTCTGGATAACATGCCGGTGTCGGTCATAGAAGCCTTCGCGGCGGGTACGCCTGTGGTCAGCACCGCGCCAGAAAGCATGCCATATCTCGTGGATCATGAGCGCACTGGGTTGCTCTCCCCGGTCGGAGATGAGCACGCGCTGGCTAGAAACGTTATTCGTGTGTTGAGAGATCCCGAGCTTGCAAACCGGCTCGCTTTGAATGCTCATGAAGAATCTCAGCGCTATTCCTGGCCGGCAGTGCGCGAGCAATGGATCGAAGTCTATCGTTCGCTCTCCTCCGAAAGCCGCCCGCTGGAGCCGGAATTATCTGTAACGCGATAGCCGATCAAATCATGCCGAGCACGTTGAACAGAACCGAGGCAAAGAGGCGATCGAGAGCTTCATTGCGTTGGCTGCCTTGGCTACTCGCGGCCGTGATTGTCGTTGTGGTCTGCTTCTTACGTTGGGGTGGCGAGTTGCTTATAGCCGGCGACTCCATGCCGAAGAATGCAAATGCCGCAGTGATTTTGCAGGGTTCCACCACGGGCGAGAAGGCTCGAATCGTAGGCGCTTTTCGGCTCTTGCAGCAAGGCGTAGTGAATCAAGCACTGCTGAGTGTTCCTCCTGAATCTTATTGGGGTGAAGCAGTGCCGCCGATTGCACATGCATATCTGGAAAAGAATTATGGTGCCGAACTGGCGGGCAAGGTGGATTTCTGCATCGTCGGCCCGGGTGTTGACTCGACTGAGCAGGAGGCGATCGCGTTGGATAAGTGCATTCGCGAACACGCCTGGAAGTCCATCGTTGTCGTGACTTCGAACTATCACAGCCGTCGCGCTGGGATTATTTGGAGGAAAATGATTGGGAAGCTCGATCCATCAGTTCGTCTCTGGATTAATGAAGTCCCCGACCCGGAATTTCAGCCACGCGGATGGTGGCATGTTCGGCTCTACGCGAAGACCTGGTTTTTCGAATTCACAAAGCTGATCTGGACAATTCTCTTCGGCTAAACGCGACGCCGAAACTAAGACGTTCATGCTAAGGGCGTGGCGAGATTAACACTTCGTTCTTGCATCGCAAACTCGTGAGATTCTCCCTCCAAACACACGCGGTGCCATAATTCCAGATTCAGCAGTCGCCAGATGCGATCATAGTGATCATGAGACTTGGCGCGATGTTCATTGAACAAGTGTTCAATCGCGTCACTTTTGAAAAAGCCGCGATCCATGCTGCGTGATTCAAGCAGCATACTCTCAATTGAATCGATCTGTGCGCCCGCCAGCCATCTGCTCCACGGGGTAGGAAAGCCTAATTTCGGACGATAGAGAATCGAATGCGGCAGCAAGTCCTTCACGGCTTTTTTGAGGATGTGTTTGCCTGTCAGCCCATGAAGCTGAAAACGTCGAGGAATGTTAGTGGCAAATTCCAGCAGTACATGGTCGAGGAAGGGTACGCGGCTCTCAATGGAGGCAGCCATGCTCATCTGATCCTGCTTCATGAGCAGCTCAACCAAATAAGTCTTGATGTCTGTATAGAGCAGGCGATGCAGCATGTCTCCCGAGGACTGCTCCCAGTACTTCAGCACATTGCGGTAAGCGGCCCCTTCGGTCAGTTCTTGTTTAAACTCGGATGCGAGCAAATCTTCCTGACGCTTGGAATTGAACGCGGAAAAGAAGTTATCGAAATAAAATGACGCCCAATCTTCTCCTTCCAAAGCCACAAAGGTATGCGACAGCTTTCGGCGCAACGCAGCGCTGATCAGCGGCGAGTTCGCGAGGGAATTGCGAATTCCTCGGCGCAACATACTTGGAGTTAATCGGCGATATACGCGATCCATCGCTGCGTTCTTCAGCGTGAACGCATAGCGGGAATACCCGCCCAATGTTTCGTCAGCTCCTTCGCCGGTCAGAACCACTTTTACGTGCTGGCTTGCAAGTCGTGCAACAAAGTAAAGTGCGACGCTTGATGGCCAAACAACGGGCTCGTCCTCTTGCCAGATCAGTTTAGCTAGCGAATCGAAGAAATCGTGCCGGCTGACCAGCACCTCATGATGTATCGAATTGATGTGCTGAGCGACAGTTCGCGCGAAGGGAAGTTCGCTATAAGTGTTTTCTGAGTATCCGACTGAGAAGGTTTCAACTGGGGCTTTTCTGATTTTCGTCATCAGCGCGGCGACCGCGCTCGAATCAATGCCGCCACTCAAGAAAACCCCCAGTGGGACATCACTCATTAGGTGGCTGCTCACTGCTTGTTCCAATAGTTCGCGGTACTTTTCGACGTAGTAACTTTCGGAGTGACCGTCATGATCTTTAACAACATGAAGATCCCAGTAAGGCTCTATGTGAAGTTCTCCGTTGTCTTCGAGTTCGAGTGTGTGGCCGGGCATGAGCTTGCGAATGCCCTCGTAAAAAGTTTGTTCGCCGGACAGGTATCCGAACGCCAAATATTCAGGCAGACTGGCGCGATGAAACTCGGCGCGTACACCGGGATGTGCCAGAACTACTTTGATTTCCGAACCGAACAGAAACGATTCGGGTGTGTGACGATAGTAAAGGGGCTTAATTCCAAGACGATCCCGTGCTATGAATAAACGTCGTTTTTTGGTGTCCCAGATCGCGAAGGCGAACATCCCTCGCAGATGTTGCACGCAGTCTCGCCCATATTCTTCGTAAAGGTGAACGATTGCTTCCGTATCGCAGTGGGTGCTGAAACGATGTCCCCGGGCTATAAGCTGCTCGCGAAGAGCCGCGTGATTATAAATCTCTCCATTGAAAACAATCCAAAGTGAGCCGTCTTCGTTGCTGAGTGGCTGATGGCCGTGCACGACGTCGATGATGCTCAAGCGCCGCATGCCAATTCCGACACGATCTTGTGCATAAACGCCTTCGTCATCGGGCCCTCGGTGAACCATTGCGGCGCACATCCGGCGCACGACGGCCGCATCCACTTGGTGTTCACGAGAAAAGTTGACTACACCAGCAATTCCGCACATGGATTGTTCCTAAACTCAACTAAAAAGCAGCTAACACTAGTTGTCAAAAAACAGAATTACAGGACTCGATCACTTGTTGCGAAAACGCTTGCACAGCGGATCCATTCGACGAACTAACACGAGATGCTCCCGCGCGTTTGTCCCATTCGAAGTTTTCTACTCTTTCGGTATGTCGCACTACAAACTCTTCGTTCATCTTCAAGAAACTACCGTCCGTTAGGATCAAATGATCCAGTCGTCCCTCCCGCATTCTAAAGTAAATAAACTTTGCGTCACTGCTCCATCTGCCTGCGGTCCAAGATCGATTCCTATCGTGGAAGATTATCCAGTGCGTAGTCCCTGGTTCATCATAGCGATACGTGGTCACGGTTGTGCTAGAGTTCAGGCGGGTGAGCTTACTGGGTCGCACGGAATCATCGGTAAGCGGCTGAAGAATGATGGCGTGCTCAGCGGGCAATTTGATATTCGCACTTATGCGGATGGCGGGCGCTGGTTCTTTGATCCCATACGCTGGCGAGACCAAATCTGAGCAAATCGTGGTATGCCACGCAAGGTCTTCCACCGGAACCATTTTCATCCGAACTAGATGGTCTGAGCTATCGGATTTGGTAGCTTCCCCCAAGAAAGCCTGCTCGACTTCTCGTACTTCAATATCCGGCGCGAAGTGCCATGATGTTTCGAGCTGGTGAGATTCCTGTCCTTCGACAACATCACGAACGAGCCAAAGAGTTCCATGCAGGTGAAAAATGATCCGGAGATGAATGACTGGATCGGTCAGCCGGGTGTATCCGGTGTGGCTGCCAGCAAAGAGGGTGAATGTGGAACCGGTAATCCAGCGTTCACCACGAACATCGGGCAGGGAACTCCACGCGAACGGACCCTCCGGTACAGCCTGATCGACTCCGTCCACCTTAAGCGTGTTGTGCGCACCAGTACCGCGGAACTTGTCCCGGTCTTCGCACATATAGCAGAACGCGCCCGCATCGATTAAGAACGGCTGGCCATTCAGAGAGACTCTGACGCTGAGCGCATCGGCATGTCCATGTCCACTATGTCCGATGCCTTGTGGGCCGGCATCAATGACCGTGTGGACAGGGAAAGGCTCAGAACTGGCCATCACATAGATTCCGCCTGCCTCGAATGCTACGGGCTTCACTTTGTGGGTCGAATCATTTCGCTCATCTAGACTCGCAATCGCCTGCTCGCCAAAAAGCCAGACGGCCTCTTCTGTGAGAACGGCACGTGATTTCAAATCATCGCGGCCATACAAGATAGCGCCAATGGCGAGGGGATCTGTTAAGTGTTTTGTACGATTGCGCCGCGGATTGAAAACGCGGCCTCCGTCATCGTCTCCGAAACTATCAGCTGGGCCGGTCTGCGAGACCGCAGCTATGACGTTCAGCATTTTATTCAGAATCTGATCGAAACTTTCAGGTGCTTGTATTCCATTGCGTTGCGCGAGAATCCTCGCATGCAAGAAGAAATCAAGAGCATAGACGTGATAGTAGAGCGATTGCTCGAAGTAGACGCCATCCGGACGAACCTGTCGTTCGGCTTCTTCCAGCACGATTTTCCAACCGCTCTCGCCCCATTTACCGGATGAAGGAACCTCCGGGCAAAGCGTCCCTATGAAAAAGAGAGCCACAGCCTCCCCCAGGAGATGCGTATTGGGAGAAAAATAGGTTGAGAGATATCTCTCGATGTAGCGTCCGTTCAAAGCAAGCGCTTTTAACAAGTCTTGACTGAAGCTCGCCGGAACCGCAGGACACTTCGCAAGCAAAGATCGTACCCACAGCCAAGACAAACTGCGGAAAGCCACTTCCAGGCTGCTGCCCCAATTGATTCCCATGGGATACGGATTGGCGCCCTGCCATGAATAAAGCTGATGCATGAGTTCCGCGACGTACTTGTCATCGTGAGTGAGACACCACGCCTTGGCAAGCGTCACCAAGTGCTGGTGGCGGTTCAACTCCCACGTTACTTTGTGATCGCCAACTTCGGCGAAATCAAGAAAGCGGATTTTGAACCATGGTTTCAGTGGTGCGCGCTTGCCGTGTATGGCATCGAGATGCCAATCGATTTCGGTGCCATAGTCGAGATTTTCGTATCCAAGCAGCCGAAAGCGGTGACCGCAAATCTCATCGGCTTCAGTGGTGATATTTCGTGCTTCTTGGGGGAGATGTTCGCGAAGAATTTGAGTGATCGTTGGCAGATTGTCTTCGGAGAAGAAGAACCGCCGGTCCGAGGCGCACTCAGAGTTTTTCAGTCCATTCGTGGTAGACAGAAGACCCGTTCTGTAGAGCGCCCAATCGAGCCGCTTGTTGACCTCTTGCCCCACACGGGTTTGGATCTCGTGCGAACTCATCCGAGCGAGTCGTGAAAGGATGTTTGAAACAGAGGTCAAAGTCGATCGTTCCTTCTGGATTACAATATCAGCATCGATTTTCGAAGGGCGCAGACCCGTTTATACAAGCAGGATAGGTGCCAACAATCGGTTCTCACCTTGATGATCCCCATTGTAACCGTCTTAATATGAATGTTTTATGAACGTCTCGGCTGTACTCTTCCGAAATTCTAACGAATTCCACAAAGTTGCAATATTTTGCGGTTAATATCCAGCGTGTGCTCTTGATTTGCCCTTTAAACCTAAAAACAATAGAAGTTAGTAGCTTCCGAGTGACGGGTGTGGCGTTCATCTGGAAGCTAAATTGCCCGTAGATTGACGGGCTAGCTCGCGTTTACTGCGGGATTTGCTGCCAACTAGTTTCTCAATTGAGGGTGCGGCTCTGGAAACTGTATTGGAATCAGTAACAGCATCGCGGATGAAGTGCAAGATCATCGACGTTGATAGTGTCGATTGGCACCACCTCGACCGATTTCCGGATAGAACCGTTTTCCAGACGCGCGAATGGTTGAACTTTGTCAGCGAAAGCCAGAACGCTACGCCACTAATTGTGGAATTGAACGAAGGTGGAGAGGTTGCCGGATATTTTTCTGGTCTGACATTTTCAAAGCTTGGCGTGAAAACGCTGGGGAGCTCTTTCCCTGGCTGGAATACGCCCTACATCGGATTAAACCTCGTTCCCGGTGCGTCGCGTCAGGCTGCATTGGCGGCAATAGAGGAGCTTGCCTGGGACACATTGAAGTGCCTGCACATGGAAGTCTCTGATCCGCATTTTGCGGTCGAAGACGGAGAGGCTCTCGGCTTCAATGTCGATTTCTACACGACACACCACACAGACCTCCGACTATCGGAAGAAGAGCTCTTCAATAACATGGAGAGCGCCTGCCGGCGCTGTATTCGCAAGGCAGAAAAATCCGGCGTTACGATTGAGGAAGCTCACGACCTCGCCTTCGCAGACGAGTATTACGAGCAATTGAAAGATGTTTTCGCGAAGCAAGGACTGGTCCCGACTTACGGAGTCGAGCGAGTTCGATGTCTGATTAAGAACCTCGAGCCCACGGGGCGGATTCTCCTGCTCAGGGCTCGCGATGCGGAGGGGAAATGCATCGCGACCGGTATTTTCCCTGGATACAACAAGATTGCTGAGTTCTGGGGAAACGCCAGCTTCCGTTCCAGCCAGATTCTGCGTCCCAACGAGGCCATTCAATGGTATGTAATGCGCTACTGGAAAAAGCGCGGCGTCGAGGTCTACGATTGGGGCGGCGATCGATCTTACAAGGAAAAGTACGGGTGCGTGCCGCATCAGGTGCCGTGGTTTACGAAGTCGCGATATCAGGTAATTTCAAAAATGCGCGACGAAGCGAAAAAGATGTTTGCGCGCAAACAAAAATTTCTTGGTTGGCTGCAAGGTTCGAAGCCAGCATCTTAGTTGCTGCGATAGAGGGCTAAGGGAACGTCTTATGATGATCGTCAGGAGAGCATTTCGGCATCTTTCGCGGGCAAGCGACGTGCTGTTTCGCAAGACGCTGTTGGAGCGGGAAATTACCATCTTCCCGGATGATGTTTGGCTCACGTCCTATCCGCGATCGGGCAATACGTGGAGCCGGTTCCTCATTGGGAACTTAATTCATGAGAATGAGCCCGTTAATTTTCTAAACGTCGAGCGCCTCGTTCCGGATATGTACAAGACCGCGGATTGGTCTATGCGACGGCTGCCACGGCCTCGTCTCCTCAAAAGCCATGAATGTTTCGATCCGCGATACCGGAAGGTGATTTATATCGTTCGCGATCCGCGAGATGTAGCTGTGTCGAACTACCATTGGGAAATGAAACTTAGATCGGTGCGTGAGGGTTATCCCATCGACCAATTTGTTCTTCGATGGATGGAGCCGCAATTTTGGCTCCGAATCGGATCATGGGCTGATCATGTGAACAGCTGGCTGAGCACGCGTTCCGGTCGCAAGGATTTTCTGTTGCTCCGGTATGAGGAGTTAAGAAAGGATCCTCACGCCGAATTGATTAGGGTGGCCGAATTCCTGGGTCTTGAAGCCAGTGAGGCGAGAGTGAACCGCGCAGTCGAGTTGAGTTCCGCCGATCACATGCGCAAGCTGGAAACTACCCAGGGTGCGAAATGGGTGGCCACTGGGCGCACGCGTCAGGATAAGCCGTTCGTTAGAAAGGCGACCACGGGCGACTGGAGATCCGTTCTGCCGGAGAAAACTGTCGCTTATATTGAAGCCAACTGGGGAGATCTGATGCAGCAGTTGGGATATGAATTGGCAACAAAACCGGCCAGCCTTCCCGCTATGTCTTATGCGGAGAAGTAGAGCGAAGAGAAGAATCAGAAATTTCTGGGAAGCCCATCTCCATCTGCGCGAGTGAAGTGAATTCGCGACTTTGATTGTTCGAATGGCTCCAGCAGAGCTGCGAGTTTTTTCGACGCGGCGAAAATGAAATTAGATTCTGCCCTCATAAATCCCGAGTTCTCCAAGGCGCGGCACCAGGCAGAATGACTCTGGTTTGAAACGATCAGGTCCATCTTACTCTGCTTGAGCGCATCCGATGCTGCTCGAATCACAGCTAGTGAATCGTCGGGGGATGCCAAACAATCTACGATGGATCCGACCCGCATCGAGCCATACTTGGCGTCTTTACGGCGCTCTCCGACTACAGCCAGGCCGATGTCTTCGCTGCCGCGTCTAATTCGCAATCGCATCAAGTGCTTGTCGCTTGCCGGATACAAGAGTCGAAGGGTTTCACAGTCTCGCACAGCGCTCGTTACATACTGATCTTTTGACTGCTGCCAAAGCGGGTCTACCCATTCACCAAACTCTTCTACTTCCTCAACCGCAACTTTCGGAGCATGTGGAGCTCGCAGCTTTTTCACTGCCTCCAATGTCTTTAGTGCCGCCCATCCACCGCCTGTAATTGCTCCAAGATCCATGAGCAGCCTTCGCGTTGTAGAAGTACGTAGGGCATACATCTGCCGCAAAAAGCGAGTAGGATTCACAACTTTGAAGTAAAAGGGAACTGCGCAATGACTCCAGCCGAGCCGGATAAGCATTTTGGGCAGAGGGTTGTCGTATCCTCCCATGCCGAGGCAGTAGAGCAGGGGGGTGCGGTTCATTGCATCTTTCAGTAAAAAACTGCCGACCACAGCATAGGATTTGTTTACGATCCCTTCCGAGAGTGGATGGTGATAGTAGCCGACTGAGCGAACGCTGCCATCGGGCAAAGAAAAGGGTTGATGCTTGAGAGCGTAGCCGCCGCGCACCACGCCGTTGTCCAGCGCGACAAAATACTCGTTATAGAGATGTCCATAGTCAACTTGCGGCAACCAACGTGGTTCCGCATAACGATAAAAGACGAGATCAGATTCCGCGCCACCGTTTTTGAGCCGCGCGTTGAATTCTTGTACCGCAGGCTCGTGTTCCGGGCGGTAGGGCTGAATCACGATAGGCATGAATGGTGAAAAAGGTGATGCTGTGAGTCGACTATGCTAACTCTTCGTCGCTGAAATCTTGCTCTCCACAACTTTCACAACTTCGCCGATATTCCGCATTTTTTCCATTTCTTCCGGGGAGAGTTGGAAGTCGAATGCTTCTTCGAGCGCGAGCACCAGGTTAAGGTGCTGCGTGGAGTCCCACGCCTCGATATTCTCCGGAGACGACTCGGCCGTGATGCGCTCAGAAGGAATGCTAAAGAGATCCGACGCGATACTTCTGACTTGTTCGAAAATATTGGACGTCAACCGTTTTCTCCGTTCATTACGTTGAGCTTAATCCATTCGGGGTGGGCTATCGGATGTTCCTTTAAATCGAGTGCCCAACGAAGGCCGTCTCCGTTTTGACTTTCCAGCTGGAAGCCATGTTGCGGATAAAACTCTTTCGCAGGCAAATTTTTCTTCGTGGGCACGAACCATCCAGCCAATTGTTTTTTCCCCCGACCAGCCGCGCGTTGTCCTAAATACGATAACAGAGCGGTTTCTACGGAGCGCCCGATTACGCGGCAACTGAGCAGGAAGGTATCAATCTCGCAAGCCTCCTCATTGTCCCGAGTAATGGCGACACCTACCAGCCCATGATCCCCAAATCGATCGCGCGCGCGAATGGAAAATACTTCATGGTCAGGGCGTGCGGCCAGCTCCGAAATTTGCTGTTCCGTGTAACGCTTCGTCGTCAGATTGAACTGATTCGTCTTTTGCGTGAGTTGTGAAATGCGGGCAAGTGATGCGGGCGTGACGGGTGCGATGTCAGCTTCCTGCTCTAGGTAACGGTAGAAATCTTCCTTTGACTGAAATGTCTGCTCGGCCTGCGAACGCTCACGCTGCTCTACATAAAAAGCTGTGCGCTGCTGGTCTTCCGTCGAAAGCGTCAGCCGCTCAAATACTGGGCATTCGCGCAATGTGGCAGCATATTGCAAGGGATCTTCCGGCAATTCGATTACAGTCACTTCCGGCAACGCGGCTCGAATTTGTTCACACTCCACGGGATTGTCGTCCATGAGCGCGAGCGAATCGATTCCAATATTCAACTCTGCCGCAATCTCGCGAACGTTCTGCGCTTTGTCGTTCCAGTTGATCCGCATAGCAGCAAAATGATTCGGCCGCAGCAGCATGCCCGGATGGCTGTTCAGAGCCTCCATTGCATCGTCAAGATTATTTTTGCTGCAAATCGCCAGCAGAATTCCTCGGCGCGTCAGGTCCAGCGTCACTCGCTGCAAGGACTGGTATGCGGCGCCTGGATACTCGGCACTCAACTTGATGCCGTTCATCCCATCTTCGCCAATCACACCTCCCCATAGGGTATTGTCAAGATCGACCACCAGCGCTTTTGCAACTTTTCCCGTCAGCGGCACGAGAAAGCGCAGCCACTCTTGGGAAAGATAATTGAGTTGGCTCGCTGCAATCGGCATGCGCGCAATTAGCCATTTACGTTCATCTCGCCAATTGAGCCGTCCGTAACGTGCAACGAGAGCGTCATAATCCAAGACGTACACGCCGCGATGTTCGCTGGCAGCTTGGCGAATCGCAGCATTAGTCTGTCGAATCGCCGAGGATTGACTGGTTTCCAGCTGAGCATCAAGCACTCCCGCGTTCGGTTGCGTCGGTTGCTCGAGCAAATGCACAATCAGGGTCGCTTGACTACGTTGCCGGAAGGCTCGTATCCATTGTTGGAAGTTGTTTGAGACTCGGTGAATAGCTTGCCGGACTGCGTCCGGAGCAAGATCCGAATATTCTTGCCAAAGATCCGGCGCAATATCCGCGGTTCGTACGGCGAGAATCACGGCATCCGGCGAGAAGCGGTATAGCGAACTGCTTTCATCGAGAATTTCCTGTGGGTATGCGTTGAAATCACCGACATGAACCGTGAGATCGATCCCGCTTACGAACGCCACAGCCCGCAGCAACGGAATTGTAGGTTCTACCGTAAAAGATCGAGCTATCGCTAAGCGGTAGGGGACCGAAGCAAGCTTCCCCCGCAGTTGTTCGTATCGGGAAACTACGAACGCAGCAGTCGCTGAACCACTTTGCTTTCGCCACAGTTCACCAAGACGCAGAGAGGCTTTCTCCGGAGCACCGGCGGCTATGAACGCGTCGATCTCCTTGCGGAGATCCAATGTTTTATCGTCCGAGCTCATTTCCTAGCGTTCCAGATATTCAATTAGCACCTTGTTTTTCGTATAAACCCATGCAATTCGTCGCCCCCCAAACGCCACTGCAGGAAGCGGTTGCCGGGTAATCAGTCCGCCTTTGGAGCGGATCAATTCCAATTGTTTTTCTAGACTGTCAACTTCGTAGCACAGATGATGCAATCCTCCGCCTCTTTTCAGGAACGGAATCACCGGCGAGTTTTCTCCCGCGGGTTCCACCAGTTCGATCAAGGGATTAGCAGCCTCTTTGCTGCGAAGAAATGTGACCCGAACGCCTTGATTCGGATCATGGGTGACGACGCCGTCCCATTCCGATTCTGTCGATTCCGAGAATCCTTCAACGGATTTTTCGATGGAAGCCACGACGAAACCAACATGATGAAAACTTCCTTGCGGAGCCCAAGACACGGGAATAGAAGTAGCGGCTGAAGTCATTCGGGTAGGACCGGAACACGTGCATTTTGTTGCATATGTGATCTATTTGCTACGAACCAGAGCTCAACTTGCGATGCTATACTGAGACTCCGCTCGCAGACAAGCTCAAGCCGAGACCGGCTTCGGGGGCAATCTGGACGTTAATCGTAATACAGAACGCAGTCGATCTCCCGTGTTTGTGATGGGCTGCCATCGCTCTGGGACGAACCTGCTCTACGACACCCTCCTCTCCGCCGGAGGCTTTGCGGTGTATCGCGGCTATATACCTGTTTACAAGGTGCTTGTCCCGCGATTTGGTGGCCTCGATAATGCCGAAAATCGAAAGAAAATAATGCAGGTATGGCTGCGAAGCAAGGGGTTTCGCAGGTCTGGCCTCGACGCCGCGAAATTAACCGAGAAAGTGCTCGCCGATTGCCGGACCGGCGGTGATTTCGTACGAATCAATATGGACGAAATCGCGCAAGAGCAAGGCGTAACTCGTTGGGCTATGTACGATCCTGACAGCCTGCTCCACATGCCACGTATCAAAGCCGAGATTCCCCAAGCTCTCTTCGTTCATATCATTCGTGACGGACGAGACATCGCGCTCTCGTTAAAAAAGATGGGCGAATTCAGGCCTTTTCCGTGGAACCCCCGAGCCGGCAGCTTGCGTGAAACCGCGCTTTACTGGGAATGGATGGTCCGCACCGGGCAGCATTACGGTCGTGCCTTTTCCGCGGACTACATAGAAATTCATTATGAAGACCTTGTTTCTGATCCCCGAGCGACTCTGAATAAACTGGGACAGTTTATCGATCACGATCTCGACTACGATCGTATTCAGACCACGGGGCTAGGTAGATTGCGGGAATCGAACTCCTCGTTCCGAGGAGAAGCCGCCGCAAACTCTACCCTGGCCACAGCGAAACCTGCGGGTCGCTGGAAAGAGCGTCTTTCGCGTGAGGAAGTTAGTGGCCTCGAAGCTTTGGTGGGGGATTGCCTGGAGGATGTCGGATACGAGTTAGCCACATCGGCAAAAGAACGCAAGCCCGGTCTTCGAGAGGCGTGGATGCGTTCTATTTATCCCACTTATCTTTCTACCAAATTTTTTCTGAAGATGAAGAGTCCTATCGGACGTTGGGCCAATCTCTCGGTCCTGGAACTCGAGGACGCAGCGCAGCAGACGGTCACGCAATGAAGAGGCTCGCGCTGCATGCGATCAGGTCCTGCGGGATGTTTTCGCTTTCCCGCCATCTCTCTTCGGGTATGGCGCGCGTTCTGATGTACCACAACTTCTCCGCTCCAGGAATTAAGGAACCTGGGGCTCTGAACGTGGAGGCAGCGCGAGCTCAGCTGGCGTATTTGCGCAGGCATTTTCGCGTGGTTCCTTTGCTCGATGTTGCCGAGCGCTTGTCTTCCGGCAAAGGATTTGACAAAAATACCGTTGCACTGACTATCGACGATGGACGCCTGAGCTGCTACGAATTTTTTTTCCCGCTTCTACAACAATTCGAGATACCGGCGACTTTTTTTGTGGTGAGTTCATTCATACGCAAAGAAGACTGGATTTGGACTGACAAAGTCCTCTGGCTCAGTGAACAACCAAATGCCCCCACGGAGTTGTCTCTCGCCAAAATAAACGCGTTCTTCCGAGCTCTCAACTGGATGAGGCCGGAAGCGCGCAATGAACAAATTCAGACGATCGCCAAACGAATGGGCATCGTTATCCCAAGCGAGGCTCCGGCTCAGTATGCTCCATGTTCATGGGAGCAACTTCGTGAAATGGCTGATTCAGGTTTAGTCGAAATTGGATCGCACACTGTCACTCATCCGATAATGTCGAGCATTACGGATGAAGAGTCCCGGCATGAACTGATTGAATCGAAACGGCAGCTTGAAGAAGGGTTAGGCAGGAAGGTCAGATCTTTCTGCTTTCCTAACGGACAGCCTCGAGACTTTCGCTCGAATCAGATCAAGCAGGTAAGAGACGCGGGTTATGACTGCAGCGTGCTGGCGCATTTTGGACTAGTGAAGAGCGGATCTGATCCTTACCAAATGCCACGCGTTGGGATGGGAAGCAAGTCAGAGAGTATAGAGTTCTCCAAGTTTCTGGATGGTATGGCCTACTACCAGCATGAACTTAAGAAACTTCTTCGCCCGATAGTCCACCCCCAAAGAGCATGAAAAGCGATGGAAGCCTGACTTCGGCCGACTTCCATTTTAGTGATTACTTACGAAATCCAAAACCAAAACTGGCCTCACTAAGTTCTATCGCAATTCAAAAACTAATACATCTGTACGGCAACCATTCGTCCCCCTCATGGCCGCTGGAAGTTTGTGGTCACAGGTGTCCTGATTCTTGCCGTTGCCGAACCCTTTATCCATGTTGTACGCCTGATAATCAGAGCCGCAGAGTGCGTAGTGGCCCTGGTGGGAAATCGAACAACGGGGACTTGTCCAGAATCCACTTAGATTGCTGCTCCAGTGCTTATTGAAGCGCACCGTGCGCTGGGAACCGTCCCAACTAATACCTGTGATCTCGTTTTCCCAAACTTGCGTTATCGGGCTTGCATCACCGCGCGACCAGGCCGTTAGGTACATAGTTTTTTGCCCAGATTGCGCATTGGCATGGGAAGCGTGTTCATCATCATTCCATTGACCTATTGCGGCGCTATTGGCCATGTCTGGAGTGGCGGCCAATGAGCCAATGACCTGGTGACGCATGTCGTACGCCGTTTTACGCCCATAATTCCAAAAGCAAACGCCGTAGTCGCAGGCCCAATGTGATTGGCATGCCGTGCAACTCGCGTCCACATTACTAGTGCCCAACGTCCAAAACATCTTTTGTTTTATCCCGGAATTGTGCAGCACAAAGATTCCGAAATTTCCGCTGCGATCCACTTGAGCGTTATGAATTCCACCTGGACTGCTGGGTTTTACGCCGCTTGCCCATGCGATGGTTACTGGATTCTGGAGTCCTGCGTTCCACCCGTGGCTTGTCTGCAAGGTTTTCACGTTCAACCACTGGCAGCCCTTGTTTGCATTCCATGCCACCAAGTAAGAATCAGCATCCTGTTGGGGACCAACGGCTACGACGATGGTATTGTCATCAGAGCTGAGGCCGTGGTCATGGGTGGTCCATTGATGAGCCGCGATTTGTCCGCCCATGCAAGTTGGACTGTCCAAATCGAAAAAGCCTTTACCGCCGTTAAAGCTTGGATCAGCAGCAATTTTCCAGGATGTTGTATCGACAACGAAGCGATAAAGTTTTCCCTTCACGAAGTTGTAGAAAGCGCGATTGTCGGTTTGGGTATACCCAAAGTCTGCACCGCCACCGCGGCCAAAGCCTATGAAGCATCCGTGAAAGGTGGACTGGAATTTTGCCGCATCAAGCTGAAATAGGCAAAGCTGATCGGTCTCATTGTGGGCGACGAAGAGTTGCTCGTCGTAAGACCACGGATTTTTCTCCGCAGAGGAGCCGGTATTGAAGCTTTGACCATTGGCCATGTTCCCATCTGTAGCTCGAAGGATAGGGTTTCC
The DNA here is from genome assembly GCA_025462785.1 of Acidobacteriaceae bacterium. GTDB lineage: Bacteria > Acidobacteriota > Terriglobia > Terriglobales > Acidobacteriaceae > JAOAPG01. The sequence continues at coordinate 2,511 of JAOAPG010000023.1, read as the reverse complement.
GTACGCTGGATCAACCGCAACTTTGCCCACGCCGCTGTGCCCTCCATAATAGGTGGCGTTATCGCCAAGCTGCGGTGGATGCTGAGCCGGTATTATTTGAGTGTCAGTGCGGGAACAGGAATAGCTGGGAGGTCCGCAAGCGCCTTGTTGAGCATAGGCTCCGGGAATTACGAACGCCAGCAAGAGGAAAGCAAGAGCCTGAACCGTCGCTTGTAGACTCGTTAATCTAGTTAGCATAGCTACCCCCGAGGGATGAAAGAGGATGCAGTAGCTGGACTGTACCGAGATAGCAGCGGGCGGGATAGATGGCGGGGGTTTGTGTCCCTTAAGCCACACGCAAGTACATGGTTACAAAAGCGAGTCCGGAATTCGGGATTACGAAGAACGGAAATCAGACAGCTTCAGGCGGTGTTGCAGAACTGGGAGAAATACACTCGGGTACATTGTGACCGTACCCGAGTGCATCTGGTTTTCTGCTTCTTGGGACCGTTATTTCCCGAAAGCACTCAGTACGTTCCGGGGATTAGAACCAGGTCATCGATGCCTGTCACCACTAAAGATTTCGCAGCTGGATGCAACAGGGTGTCTGAAGGAATGTTGTATGCCATCAGACGCTTTAATCCAGCTCCAATGTAAAGGTTCCCCTTTCCGTCTGACACAATCCCATCCGGAACCGGTATTTGTCCAACCTGGAATAACGAGAACGAGGAGAGATCAGTGGGCACCTCGATTAGGCCGTTCGCGTTATTGTTGCCATCGTGGCTGATCCAGAGTTGTCCGCTGTAGGAGTCGTAGACCATGCCATCCCCGCCATTGACCTTGTAGTGGGGCTCAAGGACAAGAGTATTTAAAACAACTCCAGTGCAGGGGTCAACTTGGACCACTGAATTGTGGCTCACAACGGCGAATAGGTTTCCGAGGGGGTCGTACGCCAATCCATCAACGGCAAACCCATTTGTTTTGGATCCAAGCTGCTTGCCGAGTTTCACGAACGTGTGAGTGGTGAGATTGTAGCGGATGATCTGGCCGATTGAGTACTCGGCAACCAGCACCGTATTGCTATTCGCATTCGGATTGCAAACTGTGGGTACATCGAACACCATATCCCGCGGACTCTTCAGCCCCGTCGCGAGGATTGTGTTGGTTTGCGCGACCGGATCATACAAAGCCAAAATCCCTTGCGGTGCAAGATCGTAAATAAGCTGTCCAGTCGAGGTCAGCAGAATGCTGTCTGGCTTTCCGCCAGCAAAGTAAATGGGAGTGACAGTAGCAGCCGCCAAGTCGACGAAATCAAGGTTCCCTGTAGTTTCACCGGTGGCATAAAACTGTTGAGCGGCGGAACCGCTAACAAGCCCCAGTAGCACCACAACGCTCAAAACGTATGTCCGAAAAATGTTCACTCGCTTCTCCTCCAGGCTGCGCAGTTTATGACAAGATGCACTTACGTGTCCAAACACTAGCCACAAGAACTTGCTCCTGCACCTGTACTTCGCATGCCCTCGGTGTTTGAGAAAATTTAGATGCTGACATTCAGGTGCAAGAGATTGCACTTTGTACGGAACTACACGCCCCAGGCCTTCGTCAACTCTCACCCAAAAATCTTCGAACTTTCTTCTCGACGGAGGATGGCATTTTGCCGAGAGTCTCACGTCCTGCCTGACGGACCGCATCGCGTACATCGTGCTTCCGGAATAGTGTCTGATCCCGCCGGTAACGAATAATAGGCACAATCGTTCCTCCGAAACGCGCGAGGAATTGATGAGATCCGCCGAGTGAGTGACGACGCAGGCCATGTTGACACGCCCATTCAATTCCGCGCCACTGGAGAAGTTCGTTGGGTTTAAGATGGATGAACTCATCGAGTGAACTATTCGCTGCGGATTCAAACAGCCCGCCGGGGCAGTACCGAAAGATATTAATCGCGATCACTTTTCCCGAGAGCCTTGCGAGCAAAAGCAGACGATTGCCGGTAAGCCGGCCAGCTTTTTCGAACACTTCAAAGGTAAAGCCTTCTCCTTGCACTTCCTTCCGCGAGGTCTTCCGCCACCCGCTGTAGACCTCGTACGCTTCCTTGATCTGTGCCGACGTTGTTGCTTGCTCGATCACAATTCCATTTTTTTCCGCGAAGCGGATATTTCTGCGCCGGTCCTTGGAAAATTGTTTGAACAATTCTTCTGGACCTTGTGTAAGATCGAGCACCACGTTTCCGGGAAGCTGGCGAGTCTTGAATCCGTACTTCTTGAATGCCGGCAGTTCCAGCGATGGCCAAGTGAACACTGCAATCAATTCGGCATTGCCCGCTTCAGAGAGCACGCCCCGCGCCAGCAAGTCCAGGGCAGCAGCACTGTCGGCAGTTTGGTCCACACAGATTTGCGGACGGGAGGGAAGCCCACACATGACGCGGCCCTGGTCATGCATTCCGGTTAAGATTCCTGTAACCGCATTCCGTTCCCTTGCCAGCACCGCGAAGCGCCGTTTTTCAGGCCAGTAGGGCTCGCGAAAATATTCCGG
>JAOAPG010000450.1 GCA_025462785.1 Acidobacteriaceae bacterium | reverse complement strand
GACGTTCAGCCAGCCGAGCCTCTCGAGGAATGGATTTCGCCGCCCTTTGAACCCACTGAGCGCAGCCAGAATCTCTATGCCCGCGGTGCGGTCGACGACAAGGGCCAGCTCTGGATGGAGATCAAAGCTCTCGAATCCCTCATGAAAGGGCACGATGGCAAGCTGCCCATTAATGTCAAAATTCTTATCGAGGGCGAAGAAGAAGTCGGAGGCGAATCGATTGCCGCCTACGTGCGAAAAGAAAAATCGAAGCTGAAAGCAGACTTTGCATTGGTGTGCGACACCGAACTCTTCGCTCCCGATCTTCCGACTCTATGCGTAGGACTCCGCGGGCTTGTCTACACGGAAATCGAAGCGGTCGGCGCCAAGACCGATCTTCACTCCGGCATGTATGGTGGCGCGGCTCCGAATCCATTTTTCGCACTGGTAGAAATTCTCAGCAACCTGAAAGACTCCAAAGGCCACGTGCTCATTCCGGGCTTTTACACAAAGGTCAAAGCTCCAAGCGCTGCCGAACTCAAAGCCTGGAAGAAACTTCCCTTTAACGAACAGCACTATCGCAAAACCGAAGTTGGATCGAGCGTTCTCACCGGCGAGCCCGGCTTCTCGGTTCTCTATCGCACCTGGGCGCGTCCGACATTGGAAGTACATGGCATGCCCGGCGGATTCACTGCTCCCGGCGCGAAGACCGTTATCCCCGCCAAAGCTTCGGCAAAGGTCTCCATGCGGTTGGTGCCGAATCAAGATCCGGACGACATCCTCGCCCGCTACACAAAGATGGTGAAGAAGCTTACTCCAAAAGGTATTCAGACAACTGTAAAAGTCTGGAGCAAAGGTGCGGCATGCGTGGTGGGAACAGACAACAAGTTCGTCAAGGCATCCACTGAGGCGATGCATGAAGTGTTCAAGAAAGATACTGTGTTCATCCGCTCCGGCGGTTCGATCCCGATCGTCACCGACTTTCAGGATGTGCTCAAAATTCCCAGCGTGATGATGGGCTTCGGACTGCCTGACGATAATCTGCACGCACCCAACGAAAAGTTCCACATTCCAAACTTCTACCGGGGAATAGAGTCAATCGTCCGCTTTTTCGAGAAGTTGGGTCAATAAACTCAAGCGGCGGCACCAAAACACAAGAGATTGAAAGCCTTAAACCAAGAAGAGCGGCACGCTTAGGTTCGCGTTTTTATTTTGCCAGGAAAGCTTACCGGGGGCTAAAAGCACCGCTCTTGAACAAACGGTGGCATGCGTGCTGGATTTTCCGAGGCCTTTTCGGATTGGCGGAAAACCGTTGCTTCGTCTTCCAACTTCCGCTAGGCTTATCTTGCTCCCGCGATTCTTCCTTCCTTCTGACTTTTCCGCCTAATTTTGCACAGATGCTGCATTGTGGGTGCAGAATGAAGTGGTTGCTCGTAGGGCCATACAACATATGGTGTTATATTGCTTGACCCCGGCGTGAATTCGCCGTTACAGTAAGTGCAATCTGTGACCGGGCAGCGTCCAATAACTAGGCCGTGCCCGGATTTGGCGGAGGAGGTATCGCTTTGGTAAAGGCCGATAGCCGTCCTGCCTCCGTCCACGGCACCAGCGCTCCAGCCAGCGCAGAGGTTTTAACGCGGATTTCAAGTCCGCGGGTTTCGCAATCAAGGAAGCTCGCGTATTGCATTACCGGAGGAGTAGAAGTTGCTCAAACTAAAGAAGCTACAGATTCTCGGGTTCAAGTCGTTCTGTGATCGCACGGAGCTGAAATTCCATGGGGACGGCGTGGCCGCGATCATCGGGCCTAACGGCTGCGGAAAGTCGAACATTTCCGACGCGATTGCGTGGGTTTTGGGTGAGCAATCGGCCAAGACTCTGCGCGGTGCGCGGATGGAGGACGTGATCTTCGCCGGCACGCACGACCGTAAGCCGACGGGAATGGCGGAAGTCACGCTTACGTTGATTGATCCTGGAGTCTACGACGGCGACGCAAACGGCCCTACGGAAATCGAAGTTCAGGATGAATTGCCGGAAAGCGCGAGCGCTAATGATGGCGACGACAATTGGGACGAAGCGGAACTGCGTGCGCGGGCTGCGGAAGAAACCGAGCGCCTGACCGAAGAAGCGTGGCCCGGCAAGACCGAGGAAGTCGAAGCCGGGGTCGGGCCCGCGCAGCCTTCCGTTGTAGCCACTGGCACCACGCCTGCTCCTGACAGAGGTGCCGCGCCATCCACTGAAGCCAGCGAAAATGCTGGGCCGCAAGTTGTGTTGAAGATCCGTCGTCGCAAGTTTCAGCAACAATTTAAAGCTGGCGAGCTTTCCGTGACTCGCCGATTGTTCCGATCAGGGGACAGCGAATATCTTTTGAATGGCAAGCTGTGCCGTTTGCGCGATATCCAGGAATTGTTCATGGGTACCGGACTTGGACCTGAGAGCTATGCCCTGATTGAGCAGGGCCGCATCGGACAGATTTTGAGCAGCCGTCCCACCGACCGGCGCAACATCATTGAAGAGGCAGCCGGCATCACCAAATTCAAAACCAAGAAGCGCCTTGCGGAAGCTCGCCTCGAAGATGCCAAACAGAATCTTTCGCGCGTGAACGACATTTTTGAGGAAGTCACGCGGCAGATGAATTCGCTGAAACGCCAGGCGTCCAAGGCTGAGCGGTATGCCAAGTTGCGCGACGAGATGCGTGCCAAGTTACGAATCGTGCTGGCAAGCAAGTTTGCCCAACTGGAAAAAGAAAGCGCAGAGCTGGACGCACAGATACTGTTGCTCTCCTCCGAGATGCAAGAGAAAGCGGAATCGGTTCAGCAGCTGGAAGCCGAGCATTCGGACCGCACTCAGCGGGACTACGCCATTGGAACGGAGATTCGCGAAAATCAAGAACGGCTGAATCAGATCAAGCTGGAAATGGATAGGGCGACGGCTCGCCGACGCAACAACGAAGAACGTTGCGCGGAGCTGGTCGCGAGAACAGCTTCTTCGGAAGCGGAACTGGCGCAGGCACGCCTAAGGTTGACTGAGCTGGAATCCGAACGCGATCTGAACATGCAAACGCTGGCATCGGCTGCGGCAGACGTTGCAGCGGCTCAGCAGGAACTCGTGCAATGTCAGCAGGAAGCGGCCGCAGCGGCGAGCGCACTGGCCGAACTGGAGCATCAGCAGGAAGCTTCGCGTGTCGCGATCATGGAAGTGGTTGCATCCACGGCGAACCTACGCAACCAGCTTACCCAGGCCGAAGAGCGTATGGCGGCGGTAGATCGTGAAACTCAGCGACTGCAAACCGAAATGGCAGCAGCAAATTCTCAGGTGGAAGCTTTTGGCGGTCAGCGCGGGCAAGTCGCAATAGAGTTTGAGAGCGTTTCGCAACGCGTCGCCGGGATTACGCAGCAGATTTCAGATACTCGGCAGTTGCTCGAATCCAAGCGGCGAGAGGAAACAGAGAGCAAAAATCAACTCGACGGCTTACGCGCCGAATATGCAACTGCCTTGGGCAAGAAGGGCTCCTTGGAAGCGGTAATCGCGGAGCATGGATATTCGACGGAATCGGTGCGGCGGTTATTTCAATCCGGAGTGATGAACGGCGGCCTCGCGCCAGTCGGCGTGCTCGCGGACTTTCTCGAAGTGGAGAACCGTTACGAGGGAGTGGTTGAAGATTTTCTTCGCGATGAGTTGAACTATATCGTCGTAAAGTCGTGGGACGCGGCAGACGAAGGGCTTCGTCTGCTCAGAACAGATGTCGATGGACGTGCCACTTTTTTAGTTCATCCGGAAGACGCGCAGGCTAAGTTCTCGTTTGTGGTTAACGAAGCCACTCACCAGGCTCCTCCCGGGCACTCGATCGTTCCGCTGAAGAACACGATTCGCGTTCTCGATGGATTTGGTAAATCGCTCGAAGTCATTCTTCCCAAGCTGCGGGATGGCTACATCGTCCCAGATGCTTCGATGGGACGCAATCTCGCTCTGGAAAATCCTGATGCGTTTTTCCTTTCGCAATCGGGCGAGTGCTTCCACAACGTGACCGTCACCGGCGGCAAGCAGCGGACGGAAGGCCCGCTTTCGATGAAGCGCGAGTTGCGTGACGTAATGCGACTGTTGAATGAACTCGAAGAGGCTTTACGGCACAACGAAACCCGTGTTCTGATGCTGGGACGGGAGATCAAAGAGCTGACTTCCCTGCTCGATCGGCTTGATGGGGAGAGACGCGAGGCGGAAAAACAGGCGATGACCTCTGGCCACACCTTACGGCAACTCGACTCGGAGATGACTCGCATCGGGGATCGCCTTAATACCTGCCAGCATGAACTGCGTCGTCTATCTTCTGAACATGCCGAGCAGGAATCGCTCATCGCGGCTCGGCAAACTAACATAGGGGAACTTGGGAACAAGAGAACAGAACTCGAACTCTTGGCGTCGACCGCGAACGGGCAACTGGCGAGTTTGCGCGAGCGGCGCGATCTGGCAGCACAGAATGCTTCGCAACGATTGGCCGGAGTGGCAACTCTGCAAGAGCGTCAACGCTCGGCGGCTGGAACTCTCAAGCGGATTGAGTCCCTCCTGGTGGAAATGAACGACCGAGTCAATTCCCTGGCTTCGCAAATCGATTCTTCAGCGGCGGAACAGATACAACGTGAAACCGAAAATCAGCAGATTGCGGAGAAGTTGGTTGATCTGGATACGGAGCGCAATGCGACGGCAGCCCGGGACGGATTGCTGCAATTCGAGTCAGAACAGGTTCGAGCACGGTTAGCGGAAATTGATGAGGCTCTCAAAAGTGCTCGCGAACTTCTGGATCGAGCTCGCGACCACAAAGGGGAACTTTCCGCGGCAGCGGCGAAGCTTGAGTCCGACGGGCAATACATGGCGGAATCTTGCTTGAATGAACTCGGAGTACAGCGGCCAGAGTTGATGGCGGATACTACTATTCCGGTTGCAAGCGGAGACGAGTTGGCCGCGGAAGATCAAACTTATCGCGAGATGCGGACCCGGCTCGAAGCGATGGGTCCGGTGAACATGATGGCGCTCGACGAGTACAAGGAAACCGCTGAACGTCATGCGTTCCTCGATACGCAGCGCAAGGATCTGCTTGATTCGATCCAGAACACCCAGGCGACGATCAAAGAGATTGACGTGTTCTCGCGGCAGAAATTTGAAGAGGTTTTCAACAAGATCAACGAGAATTTCCAGCTCACGTTCAAGAAACTATTTGGCGGCGGACACGCCTTCATGCGCCTGACCGATGAAGAAAACAGCGCCGAGAGTGGCATCGACGTGATAGCTTCGCCTCCGGGAAAGAAGCTGCAGAGCGTTCTGCTGCTATCCGGCGGCGAGAAAGCACTCACTGCACTCTCGCTGCTAGTAGGCATCTTCCAGTATCAGCCGAGTCCTTTCTGCATCCTGGACGAAGTTGATGCTCCTCTCGATGAGGCAAACATTGGGCGTTTCACGGAACTTGTGAAAGAGATGAGTGTGGAAACTCAGTTTGTTCTTATCACTCACAGCAAAAGGACGATGAGCATTGCGCCAGTACTGTATGGCGTCACCATGCAGGAGCCGGGAGTGTCGAAGCTGGTCTCGGTAAGGTTTGGGGCGGCATAGTCGGGCAATCGAAGTTGCAGCCACTCACAAGATCCCTGGCACCGATGCTGAAAGCCTGACGCTTCGAGATGGCATCTGGCTCAGAGCAGGCAGCAATCAGAATTTCTCTTGCA
>JAOAPG010000446.1 GCA_025462785.1 Acidobacteriaceae bacterium | reverse complement strand
TCGTTATGTGACTTCGATCGTCTCGGACAGGAATGATCCCAACAACCTTTTCGTCGGGACGGTGAACGATCAGGAATTCGGCGGCGTCTATGCCTCTCATGATGGCGGACAACACTGGATCCAGAAGAGCGCTGGGCTGAAAGGTCCGGACGTATTCGCTCTGAAGCAGACGGCCAATGGCGAACTCGTGGCTGGCACGAACCGCGGTATCTTCGTGCTCGCGCACAATGCGAACGAGTGGCAGCCAGCTAACGCTGTCATAAACGAGAAGATTTCATCGCATAGGGTTAAGGGAAGCAAGAAAGCAGTTTCAACCAAGACAGTGGTTCGCTCCGTTATTGAAGGCCGGGTGAATGATCTGAATGTTGCTTCCACCCGCTGGTGGGCGGCAACGTCGTCAGGCCTGTTCAGCAGTTCAAATCATGGCAAAAGCTGGAGCGGTGGGGCGGTGCTGGGCAATACGGACTTCAGCTCAGTGCAAAGCGACGATTCTTTAGTCGCAGCTGCAACGCGTAGTAATGTGTTGGTTTCGAAGGATGCAGGGACAACATGGCAGCAGTCCAGCCTCGCGTCTTCTTACGTCACCAGCATTCGCGGTGTCACGGTTACTCCTGACTCACAGATCATCGTTGCATCGCGTGAGGGCGCGTTTGCAAGCGCTGACAACGGCGCAACCTGGCATCATTTGCTGAACGGCATTCCGGACAAGAACATCAGCTCAGTAACATATGACGAGCTGAGTAAGCGACTGCTAGCCACCAGCACTGAAACAGGAATTGTGTTCCAGAGCAATGACAGCGGACGCACATGGCATCGCGGTCCTGACTCTGGATACCCGATGCGCCGCATCAGCGTCGTACATGGCCGCTACATGGCGGCGACTCCGTTTGATGGCGTGATCGCGCAACCAGAAAACGAAGGCGAAAGCGCTGCCGCAAGTGTTGGCTCGAACTAATTCAGTTTGACAAATAAATCAAACATAGACGATAAGGAGCGGTGCTTCGCCGCTCCTTAATTTTTTCCTTCGCGCAAGGATTTACCGCGCTCCGGGAGAAACTGTCGCCGCTTTGTTCCGGACACTCTCCGGTGCTCCGATCAGGGTTGATTCTCTTTCCATCAGTGCCCGCATCATCTCCATCAGATCCTCAATGGTCGATCCGTGCCCAATGTGGGCATCAACATAAATGAGTTCGCCTGCTGGTAAGAAAGTCAATCCTGATAGGAGGATGATGGGAAGGGCTGGATCCATCACGCGAATCTCTTGGGCGAGTTGCGCGCTTGTCATCTCGGGCATTTGATAATCGAGTAGGGCAAGTGCGAAAGAATTGCCGCGGATGAGTTCAAGAGCCTCGAGCGCTCCATCTGCTGTTTTCACCTCGAATCCGCGATCTTCGAGAATACTGGTGAGCAGCCTTTGTGGTCTGGGGTTATCGTTAACAAGCAGAACAACGGATCGGTCATTCATGAGTTACAACCTCCCATAGGATTTATTCCGGTTAGGCTATGGTTATGCGACAGCAAAGGAAATGCCGAGTCAGGAAAGTTGGATACCGTGACCTCGTCGATTTCCGCGGCCTCATAACCTCTAGCCTGTATGTTGAGAACGACTGGCCTGATCCGCCTTGCACTCTTGCGTGTAAACTCGCGGTCTCAATGAGGTAAAGCTTCGTAAAGCGGGTACTCAGATTTTTTCCACAGCTGGAACGTTCATTTTTGCAACTGAGATGTGACCACTGCCCTTAGCACCAAAACACAAACTCTTTGGACTTCCCAAATAGGGAGTCTGCTCCGGCTCGAATCGTATGGCGTTCCGATTTGATCCGTCGGCTTTCCCCGAAGCTCAAACACCTCGTATCTGATTTCCAGCTGCTCCCCGCAATAGGAGAACTCTTGCAAAGACGCGCTATGTCAACGGTCACGCAGCTCCCGGCGGAATTTAAAAATTCCTATCCGCAATCCTGGGCGGAATCGCAGGCAGAGCAATCGCAAAAGATGGAAGCGATGCGACGACTGGTTAGCGGAGTGGCGCATGACTTCAACAATCTCTTTAACTGGCATAAGGCTCTATTGCGATCTTCTCACTGCCGCTCTGGATCACGCGGGGTCAGAGGGCAGCAATACCGCCCTCGTTAATCGGTTGCGAAATTACTCCGAAGAGATACGTAAAGCCAGCGGACACGGATCAGCCCTGACTCAGCAATTGATGAGCTTCGTGTTGGAGCAAGTTCCCAAGCCTCAGCTTCTATCTCTCAACGAAACCATTTTGGAATTTCGCAATCTTCTTGAGCGCTTGATTGGGGGAAATATTGAGCTTGTTACGTAGTTGGCAGCTGGTTTGGAACCCATCAAGATGAACGGTGCTCACCTGCGGCAGCTGATCCTCAATCTGGTGTTGAATGCGCGAGATGCGATGCCAGGCGGAGGTCGAATCACGAAACAATGCGCGACTGCAGTGAATATCTAACTGATTCCAATCTAAAAGTGCTCGCCAAGAATTCTCTCGAGTTTACCGTCGCCGACACAGGGTTTGGCATGGACAGTAAGACCCGCGAGCAGGCATTCGACCCCTTCTATACGACGAAAGAGCCAGGCAAGGGAAGCGGTCTCGGTTTGGCGACGGTACGTAAGATCGTCAACCAATACGCGGGAACGATTCAGGTGGAGAGCGAAGTGGGAAAGGGCACGCGAATTATCGTCCGCCTGCCTCGACTCGCTTCCGATTCACATGCCCGAGAGTTTCCGCCCCAAAATGGCCCTGAAAGGGCCGCTCTTCCACAATCTTTAAGAACATGGTTCAATCGCCAAATCTCTCCGCCGCGCGAGTCCTCGCCTTTGCCGCCTCTTCCTCGCGATTCTTGGGAGGCGCGCTCGTATCCAGCGAACGCAAAAGCCGACGCGAGATACTGGCGATTTCATCAACCGCAGCCAGGAATGCAGCTTCGTTCGTCTTCGAAGGCTTATTAAAGCCCGTAATTTTTCTCACAAACTGGAGCGAAGCCGCCCGAACCTCGCCGTCAGTCACCGGAGGATCAAAGTTGAAGAGTATTTTGATATTCCTGCACATATCGTAATCCCAATTTTACTCTGGAGGGTGCCCCGTTCAAGCTTTGCTTGAGGATTTTCCTCGAATACCACTTTTATATGTCGCACCGAATGAGGCGTTTACCTCGCTTTCCATACTTCCCTGTACTTACATTTCTGTACCATGAAATCTTCCCATGAGAACATTAGAGCGTAATGTTCCGCATGGAACATATCTTCAAGTTTGCATTCGGACGACACCCCGCCTACCCTCCCGCGATCGCTCCGATAATCATAAGAGGCTCTTTCCCCGAAATGACAGCTTCGGGCAGGGGGGCGTCAGGCGACTCATGGGATAAGTCTTCCTCACAGGCGAAGAAGCGCAAGAATGGCCGGCGCTCTTGTGTGACATGGTCGCGGATTGTCCCTCGCAGCATCGGATAGCGAGCCTCGATTGCATCGAGCACCGAGCGCTGTGTCACGACGCCCTCGACTTCGATCTGCACCTCGTACCCGACGTGCGCCAGCGTGCGTAGGTGTTGCGGAAGTGTGACTCGGATCATGTGAGACTCATTCAATTACAACGCATATCTATGCTCGCAAGGAGTTATCCGGGGTTCCTTCAGGCGACGTATTTCCTCGCCTTTCCCGAGGATCTGCCAGTTTGCTTCGTAGCATCCTCTGGGACGATATCTGGAACCATCGAAGCGATACAGAGTCAATCCCTGTTGGGTCGGGGAACCGTGCATGCCTAGAACAATGTCGTGAAAACCATTCGTAATGGTCGGTTGAATGGTAAGTGTCTGCGTCGCCATACGATGCAGAATTACAGAGTATTCGTTGCGGTTACGCCGCAGAATCCAGAACGGACAGTTTCCAGGCGGGCTGCAAGACCGATCGTCGCTACCTTGCAGTACAAATTCTTCAACACCCTTCCCACTGAGGTCGAGGGGATTGATTCGCGTTTGTGCGGCGAGCTGCTGCAATTGCGGTTCTGAATCAACATTCAGGCGTGACATCAGAGGACGAAGTTGCGATGCCGCAGCCTTGATCAAGGCAGTCCGTTCCCCTAAAGAAAGGGTATTCGATTGACTGAAGCTGTCCTCAGAAGTAAGTTCTTGCGACTTGCGCCAATCCCAATGGAACCCTTTGATTGGACCTTGGGCTGCGCAAAGTAATCCGCAACAACAGATCCAGATTGCCAGCAATAATGATCGGCGAGGGACTATCATCGCTTCAGCTGGAATCATAAGCGAAGTAAGATGGCAGTTATGCAACATACTTAACATCTTCGTTCCAGTCATCCCTAATCAGCCCAGCGTCTGCACTTCCACCGACAACACCGCTGGCAAATCCCGCACAATTGGATTCCAGCTATCTCCCGCATCCGCCGATGCGTACACCTGCCCGCCGGTGGTGCCGAAATAGATTCCGCACTTGTCCAGCGAATCGACTGCCATTGCATCCCGCAACACGTTCACATAGCAGTCTTGTTGCGGCAGGCCTTTCGTAAGCGCCTCCCACTCATTTCCCCCAGTACGGCTACGGAAGACGCGCAGCTTGCCCTCAAGCGGGTAGTGCTCGCTGTCGCTCTTGATGGGAACAACATAGATCGTCTCTGGTTCATGCGCATGAACGTCGATCACGAAGCCAAAATCAGTCGGCAGGTTTCCGCTGACTTCTTTCCAATTGTCGCCGGCATCATCCGAGCGCATCACGTCCCAGTGCTTTTGCATGAAGAGCACGCCCGGGCGCTTCGGATTCATGGCAATGTGGTGAACGCAGTGACCGACTTCAGCGTTTGGGTCAGGGATGTATTGTGAACGCAAACCACGATTGATCGGCTTCCAACTCGCGCCGCCATCGTCGGTACGAAATGCACCCGCAGCCGAGATCGCGATCCACATGCGCTGCGGATTGCTCGGATCAAGAATAATGGTGTGAAGGCACATGCCGCCTGCCCCCGGTTGCCACTTGGGGCCAGTGCCGTGGCCGCGCAGTCCTGGAAGCTCTTTCCAATTCTCCCCACCGTCGGTCGAGCGGAAAATCGCTGCATCTTCAATTCCCGCATAAACCGTATCCGCCTCGGTGAGCGACGGCTCGACGTGCCAGACGCGCTTGAACTCCCAGGGATGCTGCGTGCCGTCGTACCATTGGTGGGTGGTGAGCGGCTTGGCAGCCGCGTCGTAAGCGAACTTGTTGCTCTCTCCCTTTGGTGGACCAGGTTGCGCGGTCTGTTCGCCGGGCGCAGTCCCGGGCTGGTGCCACGTCTTGCCGCCGTCATCGGAGCGTTGGATGATCTGCCCAAACCATCCACTGGTCTGCGAAGCATAAATGCGATTGGGATCTACCGGCGATCCTTTCAGGTGGTACATCTCCCATCCGGCGAAGTGCGGGCCGCTGACATCCCATTTTTCCCGCTTGCCGTCCGAGGTGAGAATGAATGCCCCTTTGCGGGTACCTACCAGAACGCGTACTTGGGTCATGATGTGCTCCTTAGATTGTCTTTAATCACTCCGCGCTAGGCCCGCTTCAACGTTTCAATGTCGAGCTTCGTCATTTGCATCATAGCCTTGAAAACGCGCTGTGATTTTGCTGGATCTTTGCCGCTCATCAATTCGAAAAATGCTTTGGGAATGATCTGCCACGAGAGTCCGTATTTGTCTTGCAACCATCCGCATTGGACTTCTTTGCCACCGGTCGTAAGTTTGCTCCAAAGATCATCCACTTCAACCTGGTTTTCACAATTTACCAGCAACGAAATACCCGGTGTGAAGCTGTAGTGGGGACCGCCATTCAGCGCGATAAAGTCCTGGCCCTCGATCTGAAATGTGACTGTCATGACTGAGCCTTTTGGTCCGGGGCCAGCGTCTCCATAACGCGCTACGTTCAGGATCTTTGAGTTCTTGAAAATGGAGACATAAAAGTTTGCTGCCTCTTCGGCTTTGTCGTTAAACCATAAAAACGTAGTGATTTTTTGCATTTTGCTATGTCCTCAAATTAATGCCGCGCTCCTAGGTTTTGTCTTTCAAAATCCCATCATTCTTATGGGTCTGTGAACAACCAATAGAGCTAGCTGCGCAAGGGAATCAACGCACGCACTCGGTCGTCTCGTAAGAAAAGCCCCAGCCATAGCAATACCGCGACATAGACTGGAAAGAGAATATAGCCAAGGAGCGGATTTCCGACGCGCACGTTGGATGCGACAGCGCCGCCTAGATAGCCAGTCAGTAGGATTGCGCCGAGGACCGAGGTACGCGGAATCATATAGAGGACAACGCAGATAAGCAAGGTGATCCCAAGAGGGAGAACCACGCTCGTGGGGAATCCAAGCCGGGCGGTTCCCTCGAGTGCAGGAGGTAGCCTTATTATCTTTATTGTCGCGTCGAACAGCAGGAACAATATCACCAAGCCGCTAATGATACGTCCGGCCCAAAGCATCTTCTTCGACACTGGCGCGACTTGACTGACAACTTGCATAGGTCTTTCCTCCGGATGCCTTTCGTGACTTTCCGAGCTCTACTTAAATGTCGAATGAAGCACTACAGGATCGACACTGGTCAGCTAATTTTTTCAGATGGGTTCGCAGGCGCCATTCCGAGCCTGCAAAAACAAACAGTTACATAGCTTTCTCGCAATTGACCATCCATGGGGTCCCGAAGCGATCGACGAGCATGCCGAACCGGATGGCCCAGAAGGTTTCTCCAATCGGCATGTGCACCGTCCCGTTTTCTGCCAACGCTTTAAATATGCGGTCTGCCTCTCCCGGATCCTTGACGCTGATGTTCACGGAGAAGCCTTGAGGCTTGTTATAACGGCCCGGGGGAGCGTCAGAAGCCATCAATACCTGACCGTTCACAACTAGACGGGCATGCATGATCTTGCTGCGCCACTCTGCGGGCACCTGATCCTCGGCTGGAGACCCCTCGTGCGGCATCATAGCCTCTATTTTTCCGCCCAGGCATTTTTCGTAGAACCTAAATGCCTCCTCGCAGTTGCCGTTGAAAATAAGGTATGGATTTAATTGCATAGGGCACTCCTTGTAGAAAAAATTCTTTTCGGCGAGACTATAAAATATATTACTTGTGAAATGCAAGTTAAATGCTGCTACTCTGAGAAACCGCACTGAAAATATGGCCCTTAAGCCCTCGACGAAAAGGCGCAAGGCGAAATGGCGCTCAGAGTGCCCGCTGAACGCGTCTGTCGAGATGTTGGGCGATCGCTGGTCACTGCTGATCATTCGCGACATGATGCTGCGCGACTTCCGGACCTACAAGGAATTTTTGGAAAACTACGAAGGAATTGCGACCAATATTCTTGCCGATCGCCTGCGGAAGCTGGTCGCTTATGGAATCATCACCGCTGAAGCAGATCCATCGGACGGACGCAAGCTGATTTACTCCCTAACAAAGAAGGGGATCGACCTCGCGCCCGTACTCACCGAAATGGTCCTCTGGGCAGCCGCGCACGAAGAGACCGGCAATCAAGCGCTGGTCCAGCTCATGCGGCAAGACAAAGAAAAAGTTATTGGAGAAGTCCGAAAACGTTGGGCCGACCAGCATTCACTCCAGACCTAGATTAGACGTCAATCAGCCCATAGGGTTCCACGAACGGATTGCTGCCTCATTGCGCCGTAACCGTGACGAAAAACTTAAGCGGCGTTAGCCCCGATGCGGTTGCGGTAATCGTCACTGTTCCTGTTCTTGTTCCAGTCGTGTAATTGACAGTGGCTAATCCTTTGCTGTTCGTAATAACGGAGGTCGCTGAGAAAGTTCCCCCAGCGCCGTTGTCGTTGAAGTTGACCATAATATCGGGCACTCCGTTGTTGTATTGATCGTGCGCTTTTACCACCAGAGCCTTGGGCAAAAGTGTTTGAACGGGTGCAGACTGACCGCTTCCCCCTGCTCTTGAGAGTCCAGTAGTCCCGGATGGAGTGCCGGTTTCTGAGAACAAAGCCGTTGCATAACCCGCTGCTGTAGCGCTCAAATTATAGGTGCCCGCTTTGAGCGGAAGAGTGTATGTAGTAGACGCCGTACCTCCATCATCGGTGACCGCTGTGAGAGGATTAAAGCTTCCATTCGCACCGTTGTCGCTGAAAGTAACCGTCACACCCGGAAAGGTGATTCCGGCGGAGTCGATAGCTTGAACGCTGATTCGATTCGGCAGGGTTGTGCCGACAATCGCATTTTGCTGATTTCCAGCACTCGCCGACAACCTTGGCAAAAGACCATAGACTACAAGACTGTTCTGGGTTCCAAAGAACACTTGGCCATCCGCAACAATAGGTGTCGCGAAATGAGCGAATGGAGGCAAAGCGTCCCGACCACTTGGAGCCTGAGCGCTGGTGTAAATGACCTTCAAAGTGATGGGATCCATTGCCCACAGCACGGTACCGCCTACAGACCACAGAATTCCATTCAGATTTCCATCAGACGTAAGAATGGAATGGCCGTTTGCCGGAACGATGGCGGACTGCGCAGGCGGGGTGATAAGCTGCCCATTGTTTAATTTATAAGCTCGTACGCTGTGTGCGCCGGTGAAGTAAACGGTATTGTTCCAATAGACCGGCGTTCCAGTCTCTCTGCCCACTTCACTGGGCAACTCTTGCACAACCTGGCTATCCCCGGTCAGATCACTACAGACTGGACAGTTCTGCCCCATGTCATCGCGATTGAGAACATAGACCGTACCAACTTTTCCCTCTGCAATGAGTTCGTGAGGGAAAGGGCCCGGTTGATCGGGGAGGATGAGGACACCGTCATTTAGGTCTTGATCGTAGTGGTTAAGGTAACTCCAGTTGTATGGGGTGAACCAATCAGCCAAAGGAAGCGTCTGTCCTACCTGGCTGACTTTCATCACACTCGAACCAAGATCCACGCCGGGGTTAAAAGTTCCTTCACCTGATTCCGCGTAGACATCCCCGCTACTGTCGGCAGAGAGAGCCGCCCCCTTCTGCCACACGGATGCAAACTGTCCTCCGGGCTCTAGGTCGAATGCGCCCTCTTGCGCCAGAGTTGAGGCGTTGTACGACATAATCCAGCCTTGATCGCTTCCGTTACAGCTAGCCCCACCGAAACCTATATAAATATGGCCATTCACTAGCAGAAGACCTGGCCGATTCATCTGATGAGTATCTACAAACGTGTAGGTCTTCCCGTTGCTTTGGTAGCTGGCGGCAATCGTAGCAGGTCCTCCCAACTTCTCTTGACCGGTCGTGACATCGAGGGCATGTAGCCGATGAATGACCTTGCCACTCTCGTAGGTCTCGGCGACAAGATAGATAGTGTTACTTGCCGAATCGATAACAGGAGTTGAGATCACGCCGGTTTCAGTCCACGCCACGGTGCTCGCGCAGCCTTTGACGTTGATGGGAACCGGCGTCGCTCCGGCAGGACTGTAATTAAGTAAGCTCGTGGTCCACAGTGGAGCGGCGCCGGCCGTGTAAGCGTCAAATGCATAAACGCTGTCGTGCATCGTGGCCACGAAAACTACGTTGCGAACTGAATTGTCAGCCATTGTGAGATTGGGCAGGTAGAGAGGCTGGCCAACGACAAATCCATCTACCGGCCGGGTGAAGAGTTTGCCAAAACTCCTGGCATTTACATTGGCGGGAGTGAGTAAGGTCTCCGTCGTGTTCGCGCTAGTAAGGGCATTGTTGTAGTGCCACATCGTAACGGCAGTCTGGGCGCGAACGCACAGCGGCTGCAACGAGCAGCAAAAGAAGATTGCAAGAAAAAGTAGAACTAGTACGGAATGGGCAGACCTTAAATTGTACTTTTGGCTTGCGTCCCCACGCATAGTGCACTCCGATAACCCGGAAATTCGATAGTGGGCTTCCTGGCAATTATCAGCTTCGCACGACGTATAAACGCGTGTTACCGTGAGTTCGGGAACTACCAACGGAGCACTGACAACAAAGATACGAACAGAAGCCAGCTCAACTGAATCCGCAGTGGGGGAATTCTACGGGATCAGAGTGACTTTATCGAAGAGTCGCTAGGCGGTCAAGGCCACGAATGGCGCAAGTTGCTGTAAGCGGATTGCGTCCGAAATCATGGGCCTACCGCACGGAAAAGAAAACCCGGCTACCCAAGCGCTTCTATCCAGAAAGGATTGGCCTTACTGCACAATCAGCGAGAACGTAGTCGAGGCACTAAGGGAGCCGCTCGTCCCGCTGACCGTGACCACATAAGTCTTGCTCTGGCCCTGAGGTGGCTGGGTTGTAGATTGACCGCCTCCACCGCAGCCACTAAGCATGAGTGTTCCTCCTGTTAAAACCGCGAAGGCTAAAACAATCGGGAGCGATCTGGCAAGCCGCCGACTGTTACCGCCGATCAGGCAGAGGCTAGCAGCCAGGCAAATCGATGTGAAAGGGAAGTCCGATTTCTGCTGCGCCGGGATGCTCGCATCCTGGGTTGTAGTCTGGATCGTCATGATTGTCGATGCCGACGAATTTCCTGGCACCACAGTTGCGGGATTAAACGTGATTGTCGCATCGGCCGGTAATCCAGACGAGGACATCGTAACCACACCGCTGTAACCGCCGCCGACGGCGGATACGCTGACATTCACATTTACTGAAGCGCCAGCAGCAACAGTGACCGGCGTCTGCGGAGCCTTCACGGTGAACGTCGGCGCTGCTCCGACTGTTAGAGTCAGCGGAGATGATGCCGAAGCTCCGAAGCCTGCGTTCCCAGAGTACGATGCCGTGATGTTGTGAGACCCGACGGCAAGGCTGCTGATCGTGAACGTTGCGACACCCGAGGCATTGACGTTCCCCGTGCCTAGCAAAGTCGCGCCCTCATTGAAACTCACGGTTCCCAGTGTGCCGCCCGTAGGAGTTGGGGTTATGGTTGCGCTCAACGTGACCGACTGACCCGCAACAGCCGGATTCGGAGATGCGGACAAAGTCGTAATCGTCGGCGTTGAACTTGCATTGACTGTTTCCATTACAGCGGGCGAGGTCGAAGCTGCGAAGGCTGCATTTCCAGAGTACGATGCTGTGATGTTATGGGAGCCGACGGCAAGGTTGCTTGTCGTGGTCGTTGCTACACCCGAAGCATTGACAATCCCGGTACCTAACAAGGTCGATCCGTCGTAGAAATTCACCGATCCGAAAGACGCGCCTGTGGGAGTTGGGGTGATGGTCGCCGTCAAGGTGACTGATTGACCCGCGGCAGCCGGATTTGGAAATGCGGCCAATGCGGTGGACGTTGGCGTCAAACTTGTCCCCGTAACTATTTCGTCCACATTCGGGGAAGTCGAAGCCGCAAAGTTGATATTGCCAGAATATGCAGCAGTGAGGCTGTCCGTTCCAGGAGGCAGGCTGCTGGTTATGAATGTTGCAACGCCCGACGCATTGACTTTCTCGGTATCAAGCAACGTCGAGCCATTGTAGAAAATCACTGTTCCAAGGGGCGTACCTGTAGGAGTTGGTGTTATTGTGGCCGTCAGCGTGACTGGCTCCCCCGGAGCAGCCGGATTTGGAGACGCAGTTAATGCGGTAGAGGTGGATGTTCCTGGAATTAAGGCCAAGGAATCGATTCCAGGTACAAGCAGTGAATTTGCTGCCGGCTGCGCAAGTGTGTCCGTCGGAATGTTGTACACCATCAGCCTTTGCAGCCCCGCGCCAATGTAGAGATTTCCCTTCCCATCCGAGGCAATCCCATCCGGAACCGGTATTTGGCCGACTTGAAAAAGCGCAAACGAAGAAAGATCGGTAGGAACTTCAATCAGTCCATTTGCGCTGTCAGTTCCGTCATGGCTGATCCATAACTGGCCGCTGTAAGGATCGTAGACCATTCCATCCCCGCCATTGACTTTGTCATGTGGTTCAAGCACCAGCGTGTTCAAAACCTGTCCGGTGCAAGGATCAAGTTGAACTACGGTGTTGTGATTCGCGATTGCGAACAAATTCCCCTGGGCGTCATAGGCGAGCCCGTCCACCGAAAAACCCGTGGTGGGAGATCCGAGCTGTCCACCCAACTTCGCGAATGTGCCTGTTGTGAAGTTGTATCGGATGATTTGTCCAATGGAATATTCTGCCACCAGCATGGTGTTGGCATTCGCGTTTGGGTTACATGCTGTGGGCACATCAAAGACGAGATCGCGCGGACTCTTAAGGCCGGGGGCCAGAACTGTGTTGGTTTGTGTGACAGGATCGTATAGTGCAAGGATCCCTTCTCGCGATAAATCGTAAACTAGCTGTTGTTGGGAATTAATCAGGATGCTGTCTGGGGATCCCGCCGCGGTGTAAACGCTCGTGAGTGTTTTGTTCCCCAGGTTGATGAGTTCAAGCTGCCCTGTGGTTTCGCTGGTGGCGTAGAACTGCTGAGCAGATAGAGGGACAACGAGTCCAACCAAGAATAGTGCGATTAAAAAACGGCTTCGGGAAATACCCTGCACTACATCCTCCCAAACAGGCTTTTTTCTGTGGTTACTCGGTCCGATTACGGGTGCGTCCGGGTCCCATACTGGTTGGTGCACTTCCAGGTCCCAAAACAGATGCTTGACGGAATGCAGGCTGAGATCGCGTCGGGGATAGCGCGATGCTCCAAGTCTTTGAACTCAGGGTACTTGAAGAACGAGGAAGAGAATAACAGAGATGAGCAAGAGCCGTTATCGAATCCAATACGAGCCGTGCCATTAGATTCCGAGTGCAAAAACTTGCGGCAACAAAGGAAGCGAGCCAACCTAGTCGGATGCATCGCTCAACACGCCACGAGTGAATGGCCTATCTAGGAAATCAGTTCTAACGGCGATTCCGGAGCTTCCGGCTTGTCTTCCAACATGAACTGCAGAACTTCTTGAGGTACGGGATTGTTCCAAACCGGTGCGAACGACTGGCGATGCAGCGGAGAGGGCCCGTGCTGGCGCAGGGCGGCAATGTGTCGCGGTGTGCTATATCCCTTATTGGACGCAAGATTGTAGACTGGGAAAACTGCGTCCCATTCTGTGACCATGCGATCACGCTCCACTTTGGCCAAAATCGACGCTGCGGCGATCGAAGCGGAGAGAGCGTCGCCATGAATGATCGGTTTCTGGGGCAACTCGCAATCCAGGCGGACGGCATCGACCAGCAGATGATCGGGAACCGGCTGCAAGCGCATTACGGCTTCGCGCATTGCCACCCGCGATGCCTGGTAGATATTGATCTGGTCAATTTGTGCCGCGTCCACTGCTGCCACAGCCCATGCGATTGCGTGCTGGCGAATTCTCTGCGCTAACACTTCCCGGCGATCAGCAAGCAGCAGCTTCGAGTCGCGCAATCCACGGACCCGGTATGCGGGGTCGAGGATTACAGCCGCAGCCACCACCGGTCCGAAGAGGGAACCGCGTCCTACTTCGTCTACCCCCGCAACTAATTGCGCGCCGGACTGCCAGGCGATCTTTTCGTATTTCAACGTGCATCGCAGCCGTTTGAGCAGCCGTAGCTTGGCCGCAGATGCGGAAATCGGCTTCTCAGGAGCGAGTTTTGCCTTGGTCGCCATTCGTTATTAAAGAATACCGAATGAATCTTCCCGGAAACAGGGCCTGTGGAGCAAGGCGGAAAAAGGGGTCTGAAAGCAGGATAGTTAGTTAGTAACCTCTTTTGAGTTACCACCGTAAATTGACCCTCGGCAACCTACTTGTTACCTTTTGGTGACCGAGGGGATCACCGCTTTGAAGCAGGAGCTATTCAAGCAAATCTTTCAAGAGCCGTCACCGGATCGTTCCGGCAGGCGTGTTCAGGTCGCATTGCCGCTGAAGGTTACTTGTTGGGACGGAGACTATAAGCCGTGTCCGGACATGGCGTGCACCTATGATATTTCGCCGCAAGGAGCTCGAATTACAGGCCTTCGACGCGTCAAACAGATCGGCGATATCATCGCGATCGAACGTGGACGGAGCAAATCCTTCTGCCGTGTAGTGTGGGTGGGTGATCCCAATTCCGAATTTCGCGGTCAGGTAGGAATTCAGACTGTCGAGGCGGACCGACTCATGTGGGAAGCCGAACTGCGCGATCTGCAAGAAGTTTACGATCCCGTGGTGCGGGAGAGCAGTCTTCGCAATCTGCGTTTCGGTGCTGAATGCAATCACCGCCGATCTCCTCGATACATAATCGAAGGTGCGGCGGAAGTGCGCAGCAAAACTATGCAAGGGAAAGCAGCTTCGGCCACTCTGAGGGATTTATCTGAAGTGGGATGCCTGCTCACCACTACTCAACATTTCCAGGCGGGCGCTGAATTACACCTCACCCTCAATGTCGCTGACTATGAACTACGGCTCAAGGCGCTGGTTCGGCACATTGATCCAATCGGAGGCTTGGGCCTGGAGTTTCGCGAGATCCGCAAGGGCGACCGCCAAATCCTGCGGTTTCTTCTTCGCAAACTTGCGGAGCAGGAACTCGAACAGTCGTTCGAGTTCGAGCTACAAAGCAAGGTTTAGTCGACAGCATTCCCACTACAAACTGTTCCGAACTCCTACTGGGCCGTGGGAGCAGTCTCGGTCTTGCTGTGTTCCCGGTCAACATCCTTCAACCGGGCAGCCTTGCCGCGCAGTCCACGCAAGTAGTAGAGCTTTGCGCGTCGCACCTTCGACGATCGCAGTAACTCGACCTTATCAATGACGCGTGCATTGTCAGGGAAAATGCGCTCGACGCCTTGGCCGAAGCTGATCTTCCGGACAGTGAAACTCGCCTGGGGTCCGTTGCTGCGTGAAATTACGATGCCTTCAAACGCCTGCACGCGCTCTTTATCGCCTTCCTTAATGCGAACGTGAACGCGGATGGTATCGCCCGGTGCGAATGGTGGCAGGTCAGTGCGTTTGGCTTTTGATAAAAGTTTTTCGATGATGAGGTTCGACATAATCTTGTCCCTTCGTTCCTGGAAATCTTCGGCTCGCCAAGCAATGTTTAGAAGTGAGCCGTCTATTTCTAATTGCTCTCGCCCTTAATCTGGGCCAATACTTTCTTGTCTTCTTTGCTCAACTCAGTCCCATCTAGCAACTCAGGACGATTTCTTAGTGTCTTCTCCAGCGCTGTACGGCGGCGCCAACGTCGTATTTCTTCGTGATTCCCGGAAGCCAAAACGTCTGGAACCGTCCATCCTCGGAAATCCGCTGGCCGCGTGTAATGCGGATAGTCCAGCAATCCACCAGAAGCGCACGTTGAATCCGGAGCATCGCCCATCTCGGTCACAGCTCGCGAACTAAACGATTCTTGCCTCGCAGAAGCCTCGTTTCCCAACGCACCAGGGATAAGCCTTGTAACCGTATCGATGATAACCGCTGCGCCTAGTTCTCCGCCGCTCAGCACAAAATCGCCAATCGAAAGCTCGCGATCGGCCAGATGGTCGCCGACTCTTTCATCTACGCCCTCGTAACGGCCGCAGATTAGAACAATGCGTTCCAGTTTTGCCAGCTCTTCAGCAGCAAGCTGGTCAAACTTCGTTCCCTGTGCTGAAAGCAGGACTACACTCTGCTTCGCCTCTCCGCCGACGCGCTCTTCACGCGGCGCAAGTTCCAGCTTCTCAATACACTCAAAGATCGGTTCCGGCTTCAGCACCATGCCTTCGCCCCCGCCAAATGGGCGGTCGTCAACCGTTTTATGACGATCATGCGCGAATGCACGCAGATCATGGATCTCAATATTAGCTAGACCAGCTTCTCGAGCCCTGCGGATAATGCCATAATCCAGCGGTCCTCGGAAGAAATCGGGAAAGATGGTTACGATATCGATCTTCATCGCGAACCTTATCTCATCCCAACCTGCTATTTATTGCCCTTCTGCTGTTCCAGCTTTTCTTCTGCACTGAGCGGTGCATTCACTTCCAGTAAGCCTTCGGGCAGTTGCATGTGAATTTGCTTGCGCTCAAGATCCACGTTTTTCAAAAAGGCTTCAGCGTACGGTATTTCGTGCTCTTTGCGCTCAGCAGTAACAAGCAGCAATGGCGCTTCTCCCGCGCCGAACTGCACGTCTCTGACGATCCCGACTTCGCGGTCTCCGTCAAAACTACGCATCCAGCCAAGTCACTGATGTACGTCCAACCAGGCTCCAGCTGTGCTCGCTCACTACTCGGCACTTGTAATTCGCAACCGATCAGCGTTTCCGCGTTTGACATGG
>JAOAPG010000413.1 GCA_025462785.1 Acidobacteriaceae bacterium | reverse complement strand
CTTGTCTTTGCTATTGTCATTTCCGCATTCCATGTGCGTTCTGATCCTCCGGGCACTTTGCGCTATTTAAAATTTCCTAAAGAATGGTTGCGTACAACCAACCATGATCACAATGGCAGTTATCTCATGAGCCGAATCAAATCGCTGAAACATAAACGATTTTTTAACTTCAGTTGGGTCGCCTAGTTAAGATCTTTAGCTTTCCGCGAGTGTTTGCATGGCCCGGAACAGTTCTTTCTTCGCTTTAAATCCAATACCTGGAATTTCCGGCGGCTTGACGTAGCTGTCTTCGACAGGTATTCCGCCAACAAATCCACCGAATGGCTGGAAAATTCCAGGATACGATTCATTGCCTCCCAAACATAGAAGAGCTGTTTGGCTAAAGCCGCTGCAGTAGTGGCCTCAGTTCTCGGATATCCTTCACTTGATCCACATTCAGAACTCTGTCAATAAGGCTCGCGCATTGTGCTGTGCCCAGGATCGGAGCTATTAAATCGCGGGCCTTGGAAACAACTTCGTCAGTCGGCATGGGATTTTCGGGAGTGCCCCGAACATTGTCGACTCGCTGCGTGAGACGAGTTCCATCTGTCAGCTTCACCTCAACAATTGCCACACGCAAAGGCATGAGGCGCTCCAACTGCTCATCTGGAATTAGTTTCACCTTCGCACGTTCCTGCAGCGTCGCCGGATCCTTCATTCGCGCCTTGTCATGCGCCGAACTGAACGAAACCGTCTTGTCCAGCAACATCACTGCGACCATATGCTGCAGGCAAATGTCGGCAATTTCGCGATTGTTCACGATCGCCGCTTCATCCGTCGCAAGCTGTACTGAGACCTGCTCTACCTGATTCGCTTCGAAGGGGTGCTGCTTTCGCAGAATGTCGAGGGCGTCGAGAGCCGCCTGGATCGGCGAGCCTACAGCCCATTTTTTGATGTTCGTTCGCGTAATCTCAAAACGCTCGCCAAGCGCTTCGACAAGTCCCGCCGGGTTCGCGTGCGGATTGTACGCCGCAAAAAAATTATCTTTGCCCGAGAAGATATCGTCGACACCTGTCCATCCGGCCTGAACCAGTAGGGCAGCCGTGACACCGCTGCGCGCCGTCATGCCGCCAAAGTGAAATGCTTTTTGGATGTGCTCAGTGTCACGGTTCCAAGCACCAAGCCCAGAGGATTGATGGGCCGTGTAGCCCAAGAGAA
Source organism: Acidobacteriaceae bacterium (assembly GCA_025462785.1). Lineage (GTDB taxonomy): Bacteria > Acidobacteriota > Terriglobia > Terriglobales > Acidobacteriaceae > JAOAPG01. The sequence continues at coordinate 2,222 of JAOAPG010000413.1, read as the reverse complement.
ATCGCATTTGCGCAACCTTTAGGCTCGCCGCACAGCCAGCGGCGGCCGCCGCACCAAATAGTGGAGAAATACTATGCGTGCTCCAATGACTCTCGGCTTCAAACTGCTGTCCACCCAAGGTCATTGTGACGCGAGGTCCAACGTCGTAACCGAGCGCCACCGCACGCAGGAAATGTGTCCCGGTGATGCCAAACCGCTCACCGGTTGCAAGGGCCGCTGGTACCACAGCACACCCGGGGTGTGATTGCGACGGGGGATGCGAATCGTCGGTTTCGTCGGCATGCGCCAGCATGCCGTTCGTTAGTGCCGCCTCGATTGGGCCGCATACAGTTTTCGAGGCGACTACAGTGGCGATCTCTTTGCCACCATAGACGTCTGCAAATTGCAGCGCTGCGCGACCGGGGCCTAACTCCGAACCAGAAATCATCGCGGCCAAAGTGTCGAGGATGTGTTGCTTCGTCTTCTCCGTCACATCGTCCGGCAGCGTGCGCTCACTGGCCTCGCTCATATATGTGCTGAGCTTGTCCATGACCGGGCTTACTCCCTGGCCAGTCGCGCTACTGCTGCCAGACGCTTTGGCCCTCACCGCCCCGGGCGGCAGTGCCGCAGCTGCGACAGCGAAGCCCGCTAGTCCAAGCAGGCTGCGCCGTGAAAGGGTTCCACGGCCATGCTCTTCGGGCCCGCCAGTGTTTCGATCATCGTTCATGTCTTCCTCTTCCTAGTTGGCGACCTCGTCGCCTTTAAGTTTCTCTGACAAACTCTTTACCGTGTTTTTCAGGGCCCAATGCGAAGATGAGCACCAATGAAAGAATGACAACCGCTTCAAAAGTAGTTAATGCCCATTGATATCCAAATCTATCTCTCAACGCGTACTCAATCGCGACGGCAGGCGACCCAATCAAAACACCCAACTGGTAAACCAATCCGGGGAACAGCCCGCGCACAGCGTCCGGAGAAAGTTCGTTGAGATGGGCAGGGACCACACCGAAGGCTCCTTGAACACCTGCCTGCATAATGAAAGATCCGCAAACGAGCGGTACGAGTGAAGCGCCGAAAGCCCACAGGGGGATGGAGAGAAAAGATAGGGACAGGGCAACGATGACGCTTCGACGGCGGCCTAACCTCTCAGAGATGTTTCCGAAGAACAGCGCTCCGAGAATTGCTCCCACGTTGTAGAACATTGCCAAGTAGGAAACGATCTGGCGTGAAAAATTGTGCTCAGTTCTCAAAAAGTCCGGATAGAGGTCCTGAGTGCCGTGCGACAAACAGGACATCATGGACATGAGCAACACTAAATAAATGAAAATCTTCCCATGCTTAAAGAGAACGCCGAAGAGAGACCAGATGGTCGGCAGATGGTGCTGTTTCCAAGCTTCGGATTCCGGAGACTTCGCCGTTAAATACACGGTAACGAGAGCTGGAATCGTTCCCACAAAAAACATCGCACGCCAGCCTAATGTCGGAATCACAATCAGAACAGCTAGCGCCGCCAACAAATATCCCAAGGGATAACCTGCCTGCATAAGCCCCGATAGAATTCCACGTTTCTGCACCGGTGCACTCTCCATCGCGAGCGATGCGCCGATGCCCCAGTAACCACCCATGCCTATTCCGTACAGGGCTCTGAGGATGAGAAAAACCGTGTAATTGGGAGCCACACCGCTGAGCGCAGTGATGGTCGAAAAATAAATCACCACTAACATCAAAGGTTTGCGTCTGCCGAAGCGATCTGCCAAAGAACCAAAAATCAAAGCACCCACAGGCCGCATTGCGAGGGCCGCAGTAATTGTCCAAACAATGGCTTTCTTTTGGACGTGAAAATTAGCCGCGAGATTGTCTACAAGGAAGATGACGACGAAAAAATCGAATGCATCTAGGATCCAACCAAGAATTCCTGATGCAACCGCGTATTGCCACTTTGAGGTAGCGCTGTCAGGTCCCGTGACAGGAGAATGTGGAGTGGGTCGCTCTTCCGACAAACGCTCTAGCAATTGATCACCAGATCATCCTAAGTACACTCTGAGTAAATGATGACACTTAAAGTACTCACTTTGGTTTTCGCGTCCCGCTCCACCCAGCACATTCCGCGCTCACATTAGACCAGTGTACTGAGTTCTTTGTAGTGAAGTGAAAAGCACGTTAAGACAGGCTGAAATTCCTCAAATGCCTTCCATTTACCCCTTGAGCCCTGGCCTGCAATAAAGGCGCGACAAGATTTGTTT
>JAOAPG010000408.1 GCA_025462785.1 Acidobacteriaceae bacterium | reverse complement strand
GTGGAAGAAAACATCTGATCGAGAAGAAGGACTGTGATCTCTTTCACCCTGCACCTCTAAATGGCCGAAATGACCATTTGGCCTAATCGCCTATCTACAATGGCATATCTGCCATCTTGTTGCAAGGGGATTTTGGGCCTACTTTTAGCCATCGAACGCAGATTGTTCGAGAAAATCACCCGTAAAAGAGGACCAACAACATGGCTACTGCTGAGAAACTTCGAGAAATTATCAACTGGGTCAACGTTGACGATCTCTTTACAACCATTGATGCCATCAAGAAGACACCGTCGATCGCGAAGTTTAAATTCCGCATTGAAAACGAGTGGGAGGGAGCAAGCCGCAACCGCTCGACAGTGGACACCTTCTTCGGAGCTGGTCAGGAGCAATCGAGGAGCAAGCCGTTTGTCTTGAAAGCAGATGAGCCTCCAGTCCTGCTTGGAAAAGATGAAGCGGTTAATCCGGTCGAATATCTGCTTCACGCCTTAGCTGCGTGTTTGACCACGTCCATGGTCTATCACGCGGCAGCACGCGGAATTCATCTTCAAGAAGTCGAGTCATCGTTCGAAGGCGATGTCGACCTACACGGATTTCTTGGACTCGACAATAACGTTCGCCCGGGATATCAGCAGATCCGGGTCAATTTCAAAGTCAAGGCCGACGTACCCGACGAGCAGTTGCAGGAGATTGTTGAGCTCGGAACGAAACACTCCCCAGTCTTCGATTCACTGACCAATGGAGTGCCTGTGTCAGTCAAAGCGGAACGGCTGTAACCCAAGAAAGGGCCCATTCATAGCAAAGGAATAAATCCAAACACCAACTCTGAAGGGAGACTACTTATGAAACCAATCACAAAGTTTACTCACACTTGGGCCCTGAACATTCTGAACTTGGCGTTGCTGAGCTGCGCTGTTACAGTCGCTCCACTTTTCGCACAAGATGCGGAGCACGCGAGTCATCAAGCGCCTGCCGAACTGGTTCGAGAGGTTCGACAGGCGACACAGCAGTTCCTTGACGTAAACAATGCTGGCCCGGCCGGATACGGACCTGCATTCGGATGCGTCACTGGTCCCGACCATGGCGCCATGGGCATTCACTACGTGAATGGCACTCTCGTGGGCGATGGCGCCATTGATGTCGCGCATCCCGAAGCGTTGATCTACGAGCCAGTGGGAAATAAACGCAGATTGGTCGGCGTCGAGTACATCGTCGATGCCGTCACCTGGCTGAAGAATAACAACAATACTCCACCGGCACTCGACGGTCAGGACTTCCAGTTCGTCGCCGCACCGAACCGCTTCAACCTGGCCGACTTCTTCGAACTGCACGTCTGGGCATGGCGCGACAATCCCCAGGGTGCGTTCGTGGACTGGAATAATCAGGTGACTTGCGAACGCCTATAAGCGTTCGTGGGGACTTGTTATCTGTCAGCCCAATGCCCGTCCAAGTCTTTACTCGGACGGGCATTCCTTACCAAGCGCATATTTTAGAGGCAATGTCCTGCACGCCATTGGCAAATTCCGAAATCCTTTGGGCCACAGGTACCGAGTGCAGGCCATACGGAAACGGACTGGCGAACAATTCGGACAAATCATGGGACTCACCCCTTCCGACCTGCAGTTGTTCTATGTGCGATTTGCGCCAATCCGATAACGTTCGCTGAACAGGTGACTGCTGTAACGAATAAAGGATGGGAAGCGAGTTCATTTGAATGTTGGCCCAAGCTGACAAGCCGCAGCACAAGCCGGAGAAGTTTTGAGCAAACTGAGCCCGCCCTCAGCTGCGCTTAGTTCCGGATACAGATTCTCCTCCAGCATCGACCAATTGCTGGCAGACTTCGTGCTCTGCCGGCTTCCAATCAGCTCTCAATTTTTATCCTGCTGTAACCTAGGCCAGAAAACCTCTTTTACTTTGCGCCGAATCTAAGGTGCCCATAGCCTTCGCCAGAGGTTCCTTTATGGATTGCAGAGTTCTCGCACGCGTGTTCCCTTTCGCAGTTTCAGTTCTTTTTGTCAGCACCGCGGGTTTTGCGACTACTCCCGTTATCACGGTGAGTTCTCCTGCAAATAATTCGCAAGTGGATAGTCCTGTGAATTATGTGGCCAGCGCGAAAAGCCCGCAATGTTCCAAAGGGATTGCGGCTATGCGCATTTACACTGCGCCCAACGTAAGCGCTTACACCAGAAACGCTGGCCAACTCAACACCTATCTCACGCTTCAGAACGGGACCTACAACACTGTTGTGCAGGCATGGGACAACTGCGGTGGCGTTGTGAAAGCCAACGTTAAGATCACCGTCGTGGGCCGGGCAAACATTGGAGGATTTATCTACATTACCAATAGCAACTATTTCTTCGGTAACACGGTAAACGAGGTGAACGGTTACGCGGTTCTTGCTTCCAACGGTGCCCTAGCGCCAACAGGACAGGGCCCGGTGAAAGCCAATGTATTCCCGTTATCCGTCGCTTCCGATAAAGGTGGATACCGGCTATACGTCGGTGACTACATTTCCGGAGACGTATTCGCTTACTTTATCAATCGCAGTAACGGCTATCTCACTGCCGTGCCCGGCTCTCCGTTCCCGGTGAATCATTCTGTCACCGCCGTTGCGGTGCACCCATCAGGAAAATTGGTCTTCGCCACACGCGACGAAAATGCTGCGGGGGACGGCGTAGCCGTCTTCCAAGTGCAGAACAATGGGTCACTCAAAGCTACGCCCGGTTCACCTTACTCCACCCAAAATGGTCCGCAAGCATTGGTCGTTGATGCCAATGGATAATATCTGTATGTCGCCGATGCAACCGGCTATATTGACGCCTTTGAAATCGATTCAATAACTGGCGCGCTCACTCCGCTTCCCGGTTCTCCGTTTAAGCTAAGTACGCCTAACCCGTCCTGCAGTGCTTTCCCCTACGACCTCATCAATCCCTTGGGCAAATACCTCTACACCGCCAACGCGTTCAACGACTCAATTTCAGGTTATGCGGTCGAGAAAACAACGGGCACCCTGACCCAGATAGCCGGTTCTCCTTGGCCCGACGAGGGCGGCTGCGCACCCACTTGTCCGCCCTGCGCGTTCAATCCCGAATCACTGGCAGTCGATGGGACTGGAAGATTTCTGTATGGAGTCAATGGCGATATGGAAGAGCTTGCCATCTATTCCATCCACTCTTCGGGTGCTCTGAATTTCGTCAAATACACGCCCAACACCAGCGCCTGCTCCGGTCCTATTCGTACCGACATCACAGGAAACTACATCTACGCTTTCGGCTGTGGAGGCGGCGGAACAGGTTCCGCGATCGTTGCTTTTGCGATCAATCATTCCACGGGAGATCTGTCGCCTTTGCCAAGTTCTCCCTATCCAGTCATACAAGGGTTTCCCATGGATCTGGCTGTCACTCCCTGAGATTCAGGATGGAGTAGTCGCTAGCAAAAGCCATGCTTTGCCCTACAATCGGGCACCCATGGCTGTTGCTTCTGGTACGAAACTAGCTCCGTATGAAATCCGGTCTTCACTGTGAACTGGCGGTTTGGGCGAAGTGTGCCGGGCGCGCGATACGCGACTAGGACGCGACATCGCAATCAAAGTCCTCCCGCAGGATCTTTCTTCCAACCCTGATCTGAAGCGACGCTTCGAGCGCGACGCGCGCGCCATCTCCTCGATGAATCATCCCTATATCCGCCCCGTCCACGACGTTGGTCATCAGGATGCCATTGACTTCGTTTTGATGGAGTATCTGGAACGCGAGTCTCTGGCTCAGAGGTTGAAGAAGGGCCGGTTGACGCCAAAATAAAGTATTACGCGTATGACCTTCCGCGATATTCGTCTGATCTATACATGGTCGAGAATCTTCATTGAGCAGCGAAGGCACCGCTGCCCTAAACCTAGATGGGACAATAAGCTCAATGATCTGCATTACGACAACACCACCCAACCGATTTTGTTAAAACCTCATTAAAATCGCGGGTCCGGTGAACATTAGTAATACTCTTCATTAATGTTTTTAATTTGTCTTTTAGCTATCATATGAATCTAATCAGCATATGAACGATAAGTTATTAAAGCGCTACATCTTCGCCAGTGACTTCGATCAGACGCTCACCTTCAACGATAGCGGCTACGTGCTGAGTGAACTGGTCGGCATTCCTATCCCCGAGTTCGAACGAAAAGCTAAAGGGATGGCGAAGCTGAATCTCGTGCAACAAGGCGCCGAGCTCGCATACTTGCTGTTGCATGATCCTGAGTTTCACACCCGCGTGCGCAAAGAGCACCTGTATGAGGTGGGAAAGCGCATTCGATTGAAAGAGAATATCAAGCTTCTCTACGAGATTCTTGAAACCGGACTCGATGGATATCACTTCGACTTTTATGTTCTATCCGCGGCACCCGTCGAGGTCATCCACTCTGCTCTTGAAGGGATCGTTCCTCGCGACCACATTTTCGGAACCGAATTCCTCTATACCGATTCTGGCGAGATCGAAGCCATCACTCGCGCCACAGCAGGTTACGGGAAAGTCTTTGTCCTGGATCAACTCCAGTCCTTGCGAAAAGTTGGACCAGACCACATCGTCTACGTAGGCGACGGCAGCTCTGATGTGCATGTGATGCTCCACGTGAACGTTCGCGAAGGTTTCACGATCGCAGTTTCCGAAGCCAAGCACGTTTCGCAAGTAGCGAAGAGAACCATCCTCAGCAGCAATGCTTTGGCGGTTCTGGCTCCAATTCTCGAAGACGTACTCGGATGGGAGCGATTAAGAATTCGCGAGTTCTTCGAATCCTATGGAATCCTGATTCAAGAGTGGGAGCGGGTCCGCACCGACTGGCTCACGCTGCGAACTGCGTCGGATCAGCCAAAGGGAGATCTTTCGAAGCTCGATTCATTGCGAAAGGCTGTCGCTACGTAAATTCCAGCCGCCAAGAGCTGTTCATATCGGCAAGAGTCTCGGGTACAAGTTTACATTCGGATGAATAACAAAGCTGGGAATCGGATTGCCGATGTCCTGCGGACAGACATCGCTACAACAATGTGGCGGTGGGCTGGCTTACGCTTTTCTCTCTCTTTTACTATTTCATTTTTTCCTATTTCACAGAAAACCGAGGATGTCTCCCCCCTTTGGGGTTTTCAACGAGTGATGAAGGGTGCCTAGTTCCCGCATCGCCCGTCCCCATTTGGTTATCTAATCGAATAACGGGTTGGCCGTTTCCGTTCTCGATCTGGTCGGCATGCGAAAAGGCGAGCTTGCTGGCAGTGCTATTGCCCGCTCGGTCAATTTGGCTCAGCAAGTTGAGCGCCTAGGCTACACTCGCTTCTGGCTGGCCGAACATCACTCTATTGAGGGTCTCGCGTGTTCGGCAACGCCGGTGCTCATCGGGCGTGTGGCCGGCGCAACCTCGACCATCCGAGTAGGCAGCGGCGGCTTCATGTTGCCCAAGCGTGCCCCTCTCCTGGTCGCCGAGCAGTTCGGGACCCTAGACGGCTGTATCCCGGGACGCATTGATCTAGGCCTTGGCCGAGCAAGAGTTGCGCGCCTATCTTGGTGCCGCGAAACCGGGACAGGCGTGAAGGCTATTCCGGGTTAGGAGCAACGTCCCAATTATCCTGCTGGGCTCGAGCGCTTTCAGCGCACAGTTGGCCGCGATGCTGGGATTGCCATTCGCTTTCGCCGCCCACTTTGCCCCGGAGTATCTCTATACCGCCGCTCGACTGTACCGCGAACGCTTCCGGCCCAGCGACACTTTGCGCAAACCCCACATGATGGTGGCCGTGCAGGTGATCGCGGCCGAGACCGATGCGGCTGCCCGGCGCTAGTTCACGACGCCTCAACAGCGCTTCCTGCGGCTGATCCGGAACGAACCCGTGGAACTGCTGCCGCCGGTCGATTCGATGGAGCTACTATGGCAGGACTTTGAGCGTGCGCGATCGAAAGCAAATTGGGGGCAGCCATTGTCGGATCGAGTGCGACGGTGAGATCCGAAATACAAAATTTGGTGGATGAGACCGAGGCGGACGAGGTTATCGCAGTGACCGATACCTATGAGCACGCCAACCGTTTGCGTTCTTATAAGTGGTTGCGGAAGTCGCCAGGAAACTAGCCGTAGCAGCTTGAGGCACGATGGGTATACGCATGGTCTGTGCGTCCGATTCCGCTGCGCGCCCAATGAAAGCCAATATGAGGGCGGAGCAGCAGCTCTTCCGCGAAATTTCTAACGCTCTGCAACGCTGCGACATGGGTTCGAGAGGCAAAAATCAGCCTAGCACGTGGTATGCGGAAACCCTGATTGGCTTCATTGGTGCGTCTAGGCGAGGACGATGAATGCTAAAATAGACAGATTACATGCAGGAAACCACACTCACTGTAGTCGATCTAGACTCGCCCAAATCTCAGCCGGTTTCCTCTTCGGAGGCTTCCACGAAACCCACGAAGGTCGGCTTCGTGAGCCTTGGCTGCCCCAAGAATCTCGTTGATAGCGAGGTGATGATGGGCATGCTCGCCCACGCCGGAGCCGAACTCATCCAGCGCGCCGAAGATGCCGACGTGATCGTCGTGAATACCTGTTCTTTCATCGACAG
>JAOAPG010000387.1 GCA_025462785.1 Acidobacteriaceae bacterium | reverse complement strand
AAGTAGTTCCGATTAAATCGGGAGTAACGATTAGAAAGCGATGCTCCGTTGGGAGCATCGCTTTTTGTTTGCATCAGCTATTTCTGGTTCGGAGTGAGTGATGTCGGACGCAAAACCTCAAGAGATCTTACTTCTTTGTGTCAATCCTGAGATTTAGGTTCACTGCTTTTCTATCGTCGAATTGACTCACGGTTTTGGTATCGCTCTTCTGATCCTTATACTGGGCGTACACTTCGTAGTCGATGTTCGGAGACAACTCAGGAAAGTGATAAAGTCCATCCGGTCCAACGATGTACGTCTTCACCGCGCGCGTCCGTGTGTTCGAGAGGTAGACGACCGAGTCGGCCAGCGGATTATCTTGTTTATCTACTACTTTGCCCGTCAGCATCCGGCCTGCGTCACCCTTGTTTTTCTCTTTCGTATAGGCCGGAATAGTTACCGCAACCAAGAGCATCACCAGCAACACAGCTGAAGCAGAGTGCCTTTTCACGACTTCCTCCCCAAAGCGAGCCCGAGCGATCTAGTTATTCAGAGTACCTGCTACTTTAGATGCACGCCAGTATCCACGCGCTCATCATTCTCCACATGGACGGTCATCTCCGCACCTGCTTCTAACTTCTTTCCATCTGGACCTTTATAGCCCTTCGGGTCAGCCCGCACAATGTAATCGGCCTTCCCGGCAGGCACGCGTTGGGCGAACTCCCCATGGTGGTCAGACTGGAGCTCCCAGCGGGCCTTCTTCTGGTCTGCCCGGCGAATCTTTATCTTCACACCGTAAACCGGATGATTGTCTGGTCCCCAGACGGTTCCGAAGATCAAGGCGTACGGTGCTTCGGCCTTGGGCTCTGCACCGTGCACAGCTCCCGCACGAGGGCAGAGCGCTAAGCATAAAGAGAACAGCAAACAGGCAAGAACCACTCGGGAAAAATCAGGTGTGGAAGTGGACGCGGCTGGCGAAAACATGCGGGGCCTAGGAATAGTCAGCGTCTTCGGCTTCTTCTTCATCGTCGTCGTCGTCGATCTCCTCTTCGACCGGCTTGAGCTCAATAGGATTGAGCGTGGTTACCTCAAAATCAGAGCCGCACTCTGGACAAGAGATAATTTCTCCCTCGTCAATTTCTTCTTCATCCACATCAAGATGGGTATCGCATTCTGGACAATAAATCATAATTGCCTCCGTTCTATAAAGAGCCCCCTGTTAATATTTAGTTTCTCTTGGGGCTGAGGTCAAGTGTTTAGGCTCTCAAATATTCCGGCACCGACTTTTGTTTGAGATCGCAGGTCAGCTTGTAAGGACAAAATCCTATGAGACATGGCACCTCTGCTGCGACTGGAAACTCTCTTCTTGTCGGGCCACTCACTCTCTTCATCATACTCTGTGCGCTTGCACTGCCACGTGCCACGGCACAGGAGGCGCCAAAATCAGTAGATCCAAAAATTGCCGGTGCAATGAAGCAGATCTCAGCCGCACGCATTCAAACCAATATCGAAAAGCTAGTAAGTTTTCAGACTCGACTCACACTCTCGGCTCAAGATCCCTCGTCCATTGCCGCCGGACATGGTATCGGAGCCGCTCGCGAATGGATTAAGTCCGAGTTCGAAAGCTACTCCCGCGATTGCGGCGGATGTCTCGAGGTCAAGACCGACAGATTCACCGAGAACCCGAGTGAACGCATTCCGCAGCCGACTGTAATCACCAACGTTTATGCCGTGCTGAAAGGAACAGATCCGCAGAGCGCGAGAAGAATCGTTTTGGTGACCGGCCATTATGACTCGCGAAACTCGGACACACTGGATGCAACCGGAATCGCTCCCGGAGCGAATGACGATGCCAGCGGAACTGCAGTGAGCCTGGAATGCGCTCGTGTGCTCAGCAAATTGAAATTCCCGGGGACAATTGTTTTCCTCACCGTTGCTGGCGAGGAACAAGGACTCAACGGGAGTAAGTACTTTGCCGAAATGGCCAAAGCGCAAGGATGGGACATCGAAGCGGTGCTGAACAATGACATTGTTGGCGGAGACCGCAATCCGCAACAAGATCCTTCCGTCGTTCGAGTTTTTTCCGAAGGTGTGCCCACTGCCGCCACGGATGCCGAGCTGAAGCTCATCCGCAATTTAGGCGGCGAGAGCGATTCGCCTTCGCGCGAAGTAGCCCGCTACATTGGCGATGTAGGACGCACTTACGATACAGGTGTGAAGCCGATGCTGATTTTCCGTTTGGATCGCTATCTGCGCGGCGGCGATCACTACTCATTCAATCAGCAGGGATACGCGGCGGTGCGTTTCACTGAATACCGCGAAGACTTTAACCATCAACACCAAAATGTGCGCACCGAAAAAAGCATCCAATATGGCGACTTGCTCAAATTCATCAATTTCGAATACGTTGCCGCTGTTGCCCGCTTGAACGCCGCCACGCTCGCCTCCATTGCCTACGCACCTGCGCCTCCGAAGAAGGTAGGGCTGGCCACAAAAGAACTCGAAAACGACTCCACCCTAACTTGGGAGCCCTCCCCTGATGGTCGGGCGAGTGGTTACGAAGTGCTCTGGCGGAACACGGAGGGTCCAGAATGGGAACACGTGAAAGCTGTCGGAAATGTAACCCGAACGACGCTTCCTATATCAAAGGATAATGTAATCTTCGCGATCAGAGCCGTCGATAAGGAAGGACACGGAAGCCTGCCAGTTGTACCTCTTCCCGAGCGATGATCGAACCGAAAGATGGCGCACGAACTGGTAGGATAAAGACATGGGAGCCGCTGGTTGCGGCCTTCACGTTGGCAAGAAACTGCTATGGCAAGAAATTTTTCTTCTGAGATTGGATTGCCACCGTTTCGCGGTGCGGTCCGGCAAATAATCCTCGCCAGCGTTGCGATCTACGTTGTCATCCTGCTGTTAATGGCTTTCGCGCCAGCGATCGGCCAGACGATCCTCTCGCTCGGCGTTTTAGATCCAGCGCATATCAGACAAGGCTGGCTTTGGGAATTTGTCACCTACGCCTTCATGTATGTCGACCCGCTGGATTTCGCGCTGTCGCTCCTCGGCATCTACTTTTTGGGCTGGGCGGTCGAAGAACGGATTGGCTCCGCTGCTTTCCACGGGCTCTTCTTCGGCAGTATCGTCCTCTCGGGCGTTGCGGGATTTCTTCTCTCGCTCACCGGCGTAATTGGGCGGGGAACAGCATTAGGTTCAGGCCCCGCTACGAATGCAATTCTAATGGTGTTTTATCTATTCAATCGGGGCGCGCCGATCATGTTGTTTCCGATCCCGATTCGTATCCCGGTGAAATGGATTGTTCTGTTCACCGCTGCGATCGAGACGGCGTACCTGCTTCTCAGCCATTTCGCTTTGTTTTACCTGATCCTGCTGCTCGGCCTGGGAGCTGGCTACGTGTGGTATCTCGCATTCCTCACCCGACGCGCTTCGGTGAACGCTTCAGAACGGTTCTATGGCTTGCGTAATGGCTATTACCGGTGGAAGCGACGCAGAGCGGCGCGGAAATTCGAAGTTTACATGCGCAAGCACGACCGCAAAGTGACATTCGATGAGCACGTAAATTATATTCCACCAGACGATCTGGATCCGAAAAAGAAGAACGGCGGGTCGAAGTCGGGCTGGGTGAATTGAAAATTCGCAAAAATTCACATAGGAACAGCCGCCCTCGGCTGTTCGGTTGAGCGCAGCTCAACTCGATCTATACGCGAACAACGGGGGAAAACCAAGTCGGGCGATGCTCGACTGGACAGCCGAGGGCGGCTGTTCCTACGTGGGCATGATTCGGGCGAAAAACTCCTCGAACGACTTTAGCACCATCCCTGCCAGTTCCTCCCGCTTTGCTTTCCCTTTGAATCCCAGATCGTGTCCTGCCCCTCCAACAGTCAGCAGAGATTTTTGGGCAGGGATTAGTTTCAGAGCTAATTCCATCTCTTCAATCGATCCAAACGGATCGCGTGTCCCATGTACGAAGAGCGCAGGCGTATTGAGCTGGGGAAAATGCTGAGTCCGAAGCTGGTCCGGTTTTCGTGGCGGATGCAGTGGGTAGGAAGGTAGCAGCAATCCGTCCGCAAGACTCGGCTCTTGCGAACACAGCATCGTCGCTTGGCGACCACCGTAGGAATGTCCGGCAAGAAAGATCCGTCCAGAGATTAGCTTGCGAAGTTCGGATACCGCATTCCTCAATCCCTCGCGATCTTTGGCAGCATCGCCCGGACGAGGCGGCCCATATGGACGGGTTTGTCGAAACGGCAGATCGCAGCGGAGGACCGTGAGGCCGGCATCGGCAAAGGTTTCCGCAAGGGTGCCGAGCAAGGAGCTTTGGCAATTTGCTCCGGCACCGTGCGTAAGAACGAGACCATTTTGATTTGGACTCGCCGGAGAATGAAGAAATCCGCGAACCGGAGGATCGGATGAGGCGTTGGCAAACTGTTCTGGGACGAACATGATCAAATCTATTCTGAGGGACTTTTTGCGAAAATCTTCTACGTACCGCGGATCGCCAGTCAGTTCCAGTTCGATCCGGGTGCCTCGAACAACCAATTGGCTATCGTTCCATGAAGTCAGTCTAAATTCCACATCTCCCTTGCAATCCAATGGAACGATTCGTTATCCGAGAGTTGTCGATCCGCAGCTCACCGTGGAGTAAGTCACAAGGCAATTCTAAAGGGATAGCTTCGATACTCCCCGCTTCGACCCTAATAATGGCCTCTTGTACCCACCCACTTCCCGCGTCTACTCCCGGATTGCCCACACTCTTGTGAATGTAAGCGGGCGAAAAGACAATCACGATGTGTTGGTCCGTTTGTTGGAACGAAGCAAGGGTTGAATCGTGAAGTTCAATCGCGCTATTGAGCTCGAGCATGGGCCTGTTATCCTTTACGTTTTTGCTTAAGTCGCCTTTACGATATGCAAGCGCATGAAGTTCGTCGACCCCGTCGACATCCTCGTGCCCCCGACCACCCCCAGCACGTCGCCCGTCACAACAGCTCCTTTACACAACAACTGTTCCTCGGAGGCGCTCACCATTCCTTCCACTGTTTGCGCCTGGCTGTGTGGCACGGGATGCACTCCCCAGAGAAGGTTCATCCGATTACAGACTGGACCGGCGTGGCTGAAAGCGTAAATCGAGGTCTTGGGACGAAATTTCGATATCAGCCGAGCCGTGTTGCCCGTGTCCGTGAATACCGCGATTGCTCCCATATGCAGGTCTTCGGCAGCGTGGGCGATTGACTCGCAAACTGTCTCTGCGATCGACAGACTTCGGCGGCTGCGGCGGCGTGGCATCGTAAATTCGCCCATGTTGCTTTCGGCTTCGACGATGATTTTGGCCATCATCGCCACCGCTTCTCGAGGATAAGAACCGCTGGCGGTTTCGGCCGAGAGCATCACAGCGTCAGTGCCGTCAAACACCGCGTTTGCGACATCGCTGGCTTCAGCGCGGGTAGGACGCGGGTTCTCGATCATTGACTCCAGCATTTGCGTCGCAGTAATCACCGGCTTGCGCCATTCGGCCGACCTGCGAATGATGTGCTTCTGAATGACGGGAACCTTCTCTGGTGCCATCTCGACTCCGAGGTCTCCTCGCGCCACCATTACGCCGTCGGCAGCCTCAAAGATTTCCTCCAGATGTTCGATGGCCTGAGGCTTCTCCAGCTTTGCAATGACGGGCGTTGTGCCTCCATGTTCCGCGATGATTTGCTTCACGGTCAGAACATCTGACGCAGAGCGCACGAAAGAGAGGGCCACCATGTCGACATCGTGCTTCAGGCCGAACTCCAGATCCTTGCGATCTTTTTCCGTAAGAGCGGGAATGGAGAGAGCAGCGCCCGGCAGGTTTATGCCTTGATGTTCTCCAAGCTGCCCTCCATTGATGACTTCGCACTCCACGTCGTCCCCGCTGATTCCGGCGACACGCAGTTCGATCAGACCATCGCAGAGTAGAATCCGGGCGTCTGGACGAAGTTCTTTGGCGAGGGTTGTAAACGTGGTAGAGATCAGAGCCGACGTGCCTTCGATGTTGCGAGGAGTGATGGTGACATGAGAACCGGTCATCAGCGCGATCGGTTTGTGGTCTTTCAAGCTTCCAGTGCGGATCTTCGGCCCCTGCAAATCTTGCAGAATGCAGATTGTGCGGTTCTCTTGTCCGGCAACCCGCCGCAGACGCTCGATGTTGCGCATGTGATCGTCATGCGTGCCATGAGAAAAATTCAACCGGGCGACGTCCATGCCGAGGCGCATAAGGTCGCGCAGCATGGGTTCCGTGTTACACGAAGGTCCAATGGTGCAGATAATTTTGGCTCGCCGAGTAGCCGCCCTGGCTTGCG
>JAOAPG010000380.1 GCA_025462785.1 Acidobacteriaceae bacterium | reverse complement strand
GGTGCGCGACATGGACGTGCTCACCGGCTTCAGTGCTGGCCTTCATAGAAATCCAGAAGAAGAGCAATGTCTGATTGAAGTGCTCGAATATCTTGGCGCCGAACGCTACCGCAAATGTCGAAAATTGCGCGGCTTGGTTTGGAAGCATAAACGTCGTATCAGGCGGGATTTGAAGAGACTGTCCAGATTTCTCAACCGAGGGCTGCGCAAAGCTCGTCAAAAACCAACCAGTGGAAGTGAATGGCCGATCGATGCGGCGGCATCTGCACTAGAGCTCTCAAATGAGTTGGCCCAGTGGGCTGCGCTGAAAGCCGCCAACCTGCATCCATATCGGTTGAAAGTGAAGGAACTCCTCTATGTGTTGCAATTGTCGGACAAAGCCGACCAAGGTTTCACGAAGAGCCTCATCGCAGTCAAAGACGAAATCGGTGAGTGGCATGATTGGCAGCAGCTGGGAACAATCGCCGAAAAAGTATTGGGACGCAAGGCTAAAAGCGATCTGTTGAAACGCATTCGCACCATCACAGGTGAAAAATTCCAGCGTGCTTTAGCGATTACGAATCAGATGCGAAGAAGATACCTCGAAAGAGGTTCGAATGGACGCCAGAAGCGAAATCGCAGAACATTCGCAGCGAGTCCTAATCCTCCGATCGTGATAGCCATAGCGTCACTCGCGGCGTGACAAGCAAGGCAGATATGGAAAGCAACAGAGCCCAAGATCCGACCAAACTGGCGGAGGCGGACCAGCCAATTGGGATGGTAGTAGAAACCCCGCGCGGCTGCAGGAATAAATACAAGCAGGATCCTCAGACCGGACGGCTGAAATTATCCAAGGTCATGCCGGAAGGCATGTTCTTTCCCTATGATTTTGGGTTTATTCCAGACACCGAAGCCGAAGATGGCGATCCGCTGGATGTGCTTGTTCTCACCGATGAACCAACGTTTCCTGGTTGCCAGGTCGATTGCTATGTCATTGGCGTTCTCAAAGCCGAGCAGGAGAAGGACGGAAAGAGATTTCGCAACGATCGATTGATCGCAGTTGCACAACAATCCATTTTGTACGAGGGAGTCAGGGAACTTTCCAAATTAAATTCAGTTCTGCTCACACAAATCGAAGCATTCTTTATCAACTACCAAAAAGTGCGCGGTATTGAATTCAGCATCTTAGCCCGCGAGGATGCGCAGCGTGCTCGCGAAATCGTGATCCGAGCGCGACGGAAGCGGAGGGCTCCAGAGTCCGCGGCCACATTATCTCCCGATCCATAACCCGTTGTGGCCTGCGATGTCGCGGACATTTGTTACGCCAATTCGATTCGCATACTGGCTACTTCTTAATTGCGTGCGTCTGTTTGCCTACGCAATACGGACGACTCCCATTCATGCCTTGGTAGCCGTGATCGCGTGCATTCTGCTAGTGTTCGTTCTGGTTGACAGCCTTCGAAACTGTTGTAGTTGCCAGGCGCACGCAGCGAACCATCCGGACTGACCTCAATCCTCGATGCGAGTGCGTTGGCTGTTCTGGCTTCCAGCGGGGACCTAAAGCGTCAGTCTGAGCTAACGTTTGCCATTGGTCGTCACTCTCTGGTCTCTGATATCTTCAAAACCCGACCCTTGGAAAGGCAGGAATCGTCTTTCCACCGAAGTGTTTTGCAGCTGCACCGCCTGATCTCCACCACGCACACTCCGTTGCAGGCCGAACTCCTGTCTGTAGACAAACTAAAAACTCTTACAGAAATGTATGAACCTTTCGCAAATGCGCTGGCGCATCATTTCTTGGTGGCGCTTCCGCTTTGGATACCAAAGCCTCAGGCGCACGACAATTGACAAACCACATCGTGGGGACGCATAGCCAATCCCTTTGCGGTTTCGGATCCATTTCTGGATGAACGAGGCGAACCTGAAGACTAGATTTTTTCCTCACGGCTCTCCGGATCATCTTTCAGGAATCCATCGTAGATCCATTCGCTATGAGGACCTCTAGCATGAATTCTTGAAGAAGCCGAAGTGAGCGGCATATGACCTATGCTTGGTTGCCCTATGTAATTAACCAAGAATCCCCAATGGTGATTTCCGCTCCGCAATGGGAGAAACATCGCAATGATCCCCAGCATGACGTGCCGGTGACACCATATGCTGCCCAATTCACCCGAGAGTGGCTACACGATGCGCAGGATGCGCGGGCGGCTCCTTACTTTTCCCCGCACCTGAGCGGCGGCGGGATTCGTACTCCCCCGAACGAAAGTGTTGCCGCGCCAATGAGATTAGCGCCGCGAGTTGAAATTGCGACAATCACTTGCATCTTGGAGGTCGCAGTGCAAGATCTGGAAGGCGACGCTGGAGCAAAAGGGGTCTGTGCCAGCCAATAACGCCAGAAGAAAAAAGCCGTCTCCTAGTGGGTCATCTGCAGCCCTGGAACCGTGTTTACCGGCTACATGCTGCTTAACCTGTCATGCGAGTGCAAGACTTGGTCCAAAAAGCCGCCGAGGTCCACTCCGAGAAGGATTCCAGGAATTGTAAGCGGCGGGGCGCTCTCGCGAATTCGCTGAATTGTTTCCATAGTTTTGCCCCAGGTTGCCAGAAAGTGCATTCGCCACCAAAGTGCTCCATGGAACAGCAAAAATCAAAAGAGACAGCCTGATCCCGGTTCCGGCCCGATTCCTCTAATGAGGATTCTACCTGTTAATGAGGGTTCTGCTGTGTATGTTGCGACCGATGAGCCGTGCGATTGCGCTCATCTTGGCTATGACGCTTTGCGTGCCAACCGACTGTGTCTCCCAACAAGGCGAGGCTCAATACCAAACGAAGATTCGCTAGGGTTATTCCTCAATATCCGCATTGGCTCGCAGCATGAATTCGCGACGTACGGTGAAGGTCGAAGCTCTCGTAGTCAGCAGTGGAAGTCTAAAAATGGTGGAAAGTGAAACCGGGCCATCCAGTCCTGACCCAAGCCGCTCTGAACCCAGAGCGTCAGTGGAAATGGGAACCGGTCCGCATGCGTCAACCGAACCCATTGAAATCAAGGTCGATTTCTCAGTGGAGTTCCAAATCATTAGAGGTCCTCTGGGCTTGGTATAACTTCGGCCATAGGCCCAGATCAAACCTACTGCTTGTTCACCTCCCGCATCGGGAGCTACCCCTTGTGTTCCCCCGACATCTTGCGGGGCCCCATGTTGCGACACCATCTCGCAGCAGGTCGTCTACATTTTCTGTCCGCAGATGATTCTTGTCGTCAGTTCTTCGTATTGTGCTGAAATCGGATCTCCTGACTGCAGGCTCTACCCCCTCGGATGCTGCTTCCCACCTGATCTCACATTATGCGGATAAAGCGAACCGCTCGATGACTACGAGCGCTAAGAAGAGAATAGGCTCAGGTAAATGCGAGTTGTGGCTAAGTGCATCGCGGAACAAGTCGGGCTTCGAGACGAAAAAAAGCCACTGCATAGTGGGCCCTGCGGCATCTCGATGGTTCCTCCCTCACTACTTCTTCTTTGGCTTCCATCCTGGGTGGTTCTTCGCGTAGGTAGCTCGGAGCTTCGCCTTTGCTGCCTCTGACATTGGCTTGCCATTTTTCTTGGGACTACTCTTCTGTTGTGCAGTTGTTTTCGCGGGGGACCTAGGTGTTGGGGTTCCCATGGTCCCTCGCAATGCTTTCAGGGCGTTATCTACGCGGTACCGTTCTATCTCAAGTTCTTTGATGATTTGGTCTAGGTTCATGGACAGGATTGTACATGAAATATATATGCGGTTTTCACGATCCAACTTTGTGTTTGGGTCCGCGCTATTGTATTCCTGCGTTCTCCAGAGGAGCCTGAAGTAATACGATCAGCTCCTGTCGAAAAACAGGAATCCGCATCATTTTCGGAAGAGCAATCTCCCCGCACCCTGAGTCTTCGCTAGCTACGGCTGCATCGTTCCTTTCAGCAACTTCGGTTCAGAGGGAGACTCGGCTGTAGGATTGTCCTCGGCAGTGATAAATACGTCGAAGTCCTGGTTGGACACCGTATTTTCAAAGTTACCTTCGAGCTTGTCATTTAACTTTAAGACGCCCTGATTCTGTGGATCTTTGCCACGAGGTTGGGTCCAGACAACATATGCTTGTCTTGCAGGAGTAAGAGCACTAGGCTTTGCCAAGTGGTAGACCTGTAGTTCGAGCTTAAGATTCCCGTTCTTCTCTTTGTTCAGGTGCGCCTTTCCGACTGCTGCCGGTACGCTTGGATCGGGCGCGAGTCGAACTTCCGAGGCCATAGCCAAGCTCAGGCCAAACGAAACCACAAAAGCGCATATTGCTAATGTGCGGTTCATATTCATCCCTATCCCCCATTCTCCATTGGTTTCTGGCGAATTCGAACGGCAGTTTGATGCTGGAAGGACTATCCGCGCTACTCATGTCGCGGGAATAGCAACGTCTAGTAGATTACCGAAGGTGAAGCAGCTAGGGAGGGTCTCTCCCCTGCTACACAGTTCCTTGGTGGCGCAAGGTGGCCGGGAACCATGCTGCGCCACAGCTGTTTTGGTAAGCATGATCACCAGAGTACCTCTTTATCGATTCAGGGCCAGATTCTGGCGTCTCGGACACGAGGACTGAAGCGTCACCCTTCACAGACACATTCATGACAAACCAGAGCTGTACGAATTCTAAGCAGCAAACCAGGGCAGGCTACGTTCCAATGCCCGCCAGAGTGGTTGAAGCCGTTTATACACTCCCGTGTATATAGTTGATAATGGGTCCCAACACCACAAGGTAAGGCATTCAAGATCGCAAGAAAGGAAAGCAGGGCCCTCCGAGTTGAACCTCCTGGGGTCGAAGGGCGCTTTGTTAATTACTTAGCGCTAGCTTGTTTGCATGTTTTCGAGATGTGTTTGACGTTCTGTACAGTCAGTGTTGGTTGTGTGGCACTGGTCGATGTACCGGCTATCGGGGTCGTCGCACTCGACGCCGATGCCGTGCTTCCGGTGATCTGCACTTCGTGTCCAACATGTTCGCTGAGCTTTGAGCTATCGCCCTGAAGCTGATACGTGGTTCCTGCGTTATCAGTCAGCATATAGTTGCCATCCGAGCGCTGCAGGCAGCCCTGTGCTGCCGTCTGGCCTGAAGCAGAAGCTCCTTTTTGGCTTGAGCCTGTCTGCGGATATTGGCTCTGGGCTTTCAGCCACGCGGTCGACAGTAGAAGAGCTAGAGTAAGCATCAATGTCTTGGACATGACAATACTCCTTTCCCTTACATCTCTTGGATATCTTCCCGGCACCTTTGGGTTTTCCCGTACCCGCTACCCTGGGGCGCTTTGGATTCTTCGATTGGACTTCAGACGACATTCCATCTAGTCTCTTCTCCTTATTTTTCAACCTGTTCCGCGCCTTAACCTGCATAACATCAACACGCCACGCCTTGCATTACGAGAGACTTAGCAAACGGACAGCAGAACGTGGAGGACCGGATCACAACGGCCGCTTTTTGGCCACTCGCAACCTCTACTCCGATTAAGCAGCGCGCGATAATCGCATGCGCAATTGTCATTGGCCGCTGGAGAGTTGGATGTTTCCCCGAAGACCCAGGTCCGAGGTCCGTGGTCCGTGAGCGAATTTTGCTCAATCCTGCAAGCCTCTCATTTAAATGCATTATGGTCGAGCAGAACAAAATCATACCTCCAAATTCACGCATCGTAATGGGAAAGAGAAAAGCTAGGCACAGGAGGTTCTATGAGATACCTACTATCTTGCATAGTATTGTTCCTGGCCACGATGGTTGTTGCTCAGCAGCAAGGCCAGTCCCCACCCACGACAAGCCCACCATACCAAACTCCACCCACATTCCCAGAAGGACGGCAGACACCAAGGGCGCAGATGCCACCGGACACCCAAGCTCCACCGCCGCAGGCGATGTCCAGCGAACAGGTTGAGGGCCAGATTCTGAATCAGCTGAATGCAGAACCTACCCTTTCAGACACGAATGTTGATGCGAGAGTTGATGACCGCACAGTAGTGCTGACCGGAAGCGTCAACACGATGGTCCAGCATGATCTCGCGATCCGTATCGCGCAATCCAACGCTGGTGATCGCAGGGTCCTGGATAAGATCAAAGTCAAACAACAAACCTAGGTTTTTGCAGGATTAAAAAATGCGACATGTGGCCTTTTGTTTGGTTAGATAACAAATCCGGCCGGTTTACCAGCTTCATGCTTTGCTCGCCGAAATTTAAACGAAGGCACCACTCATTATTGGTTCGAACCGGCACACTCTTGCGACAAAATCAAACTTCACAGTCCTCGTGCTTCGCGAACAAACCGCCGGACAACTTACCCCGGTTAATCCAGACTGGAAGCCAATCAAATCAAAAGTATCCCTATTTGGGAATCAGGTACGATCCAGGGATGCTCTCATCAAGGGTTGCCAATAGCGCGGCATTTGCCGTCGCAAGCCTGCTTAAGTGAGCATCGGTAATTTGCTTGGGTGCTCTGACCCAAGCGGGTAGATAGGAAACGTCGTGTTCATCCGGGATGAACTTGAGAGGAGAGGTACGCGCCTCCTTGAGGCGCAGCAACAGTGTACGAGCCTGAGTCACGGTAAATCCGTAGGCCGGGGCTTGGGCAAGCACGCGTACAAACCCGAGCTCGGTGATTGAGCAACTCGCCAGGTTCGGTGAATTTTGAGATTGTACCCAAGCAGCAAGACGATCGTGGAATTCATGATTAATAAACCCCAAAGCCACTAGAGCATTCACATCGAGCAAGTAGATCATGGGAAGTTTGCTAAAATTTCTTCAACTTCCCTGCTGCTCAATGTGGGTGCGTTGGGCCCCGCACTTAAAGCAGGCAGTCCAGTAACAGGATCAGTTACGAGTTTTGTTCGATGCGAGCGTTTCTTGCGAGGAGTCAGCACAATTCGTCCATCCTCTATATTGGCGTCCAGCGGATCGCCCGGGCGGATATCAAGCCGGCGGCGAAGCGGCCCCGGAAGAACGACTTGCCCCTTCGTGGAAACTTTGGTTTGCATGGTAAGACAATCTTACTATCCTTTGCACTCTTGAGCAATCACGAATCGCTCTTCTAGTTCAGGTAGATTCGCCGAGTTGCTCTCCCTAGCGCTGCGGTCCAGATGGGCATCGAAGCCGACTGATGGGGCCGTCAGTCATCGGGATCGCCACACTGCGGGTCCGTCGGCTTTCGGACCGGGCTCCGTCCAAGCGAGCTGCTAGCTCGTCGAAGGCGGGTGTAGCCCCAGTCCATTTCAACTGGTCCACATCTGCGAAGAGCTTTATGTCGGTTCGAAGCGTGGCGAGTCTTCGAAAAAGAATTGCCCGATCCCACTCGCGGCAGAGTGTATCAGCGAGGGCGCCAGCCGAATTCCAAGCATTGCCAGCCAACACTCCCGTGTGCTGTAACGCTTGTGAGGGGGCGGCGCTGGCGCGAGACAGGGGCACTCGATTGCGTTCAAGAGGACGCGTGATGCTTTGCGAAATCGTAAAATTGCGAGAGTTCGTTACGGCGGGTGCGTCCCTTTAACGGTGTGGTTCGTGCATGCCTAGCGAAAGATCCCGCCGACCGATTCCAATCGGCACACGACGTCGCTATGGACCTGCGCTGGTCCGAAACGACGCAAGCCAACTCTGCCGCAACCGAATCCGCAAAGCCGTCTTCGCAGGTGAGCAAGCGTTGGAACGCAAAGCCACTGCCCGTCAATGCATTATGAGAGAGCGGCCCTGTTGAGAGGAGATTCGACAATGGGAATGTAGGGCAAGAATCAGAGGAGAGGATAGGCAAATCGGCTGAAGAATGACACTTTACCTTGAGGGAAAGACTCCGTTGAGCGCGAACGATCTTTCCCTCAAGGAGGCAACTGCATGAGTCGCGACATCAAGTATATCGGCATGGACGTGCACAAGGAAGCGATTGTAATCGCCGTCCTCAATGGCAGTGGCAAGCTGGTAATGGAGTCGATTGT
>JAOAPG010000355.1 GCA_025462785.1 Acidobacteriaceae bacterium | reverse complement strand
GTGTCGCCGATTGTGGCACTCTCGGTGTTGATCACTGGGGCTTGATCCGAGACTTCAACAACCTCCGAGTTCCCTGCCAGCTTGAGAGCAACATCCACGCGCAAAGTTTGCCTGGCGTCGAGCTGCACTGAAGGCATCTTGAATCCAGCGAAAGCGCTCGCTTGAACCTCAACTGCATACTTACCCGGTTTCACATTAAGGAACTGAAACCACCCATCGCCGTCAGCAACAGCGTCGCGGCTCGACTTATCATCTAGATTCGATAATTGATCTGGCGCCCCGGCCACAACCAATCCTCCCGGATCCTTCACAACACCCACAATGGTTCCAAAAGTTGATTGGCCGAGTGCGCAGTGCGTCATCATCGAGATCGCGAGTGAAACTATTAAGGCTCGCCGCAACATCGTATGGTCCTCCTCTAATTGCGTCTTTTGGGTGAGGAGCACTGTGCCACGCCGTCTGCAGCATGGCAGTTACAAGTGGCCCACGTTAGACCTTGAGCCATAAGAAGCGCGTAAGAAGTCCATAAAATTACCGTAAAACGTGCATTCAAATTTGTTATGAATGGGATAAGCGAGTGATATCGAAGAGCAACGCTAGAAAAAATCAAGACATCTCTCGGTGATGCTGGAGTCACTTGGATTACAGCAGGCTTGGCGTAAATCTCAACTGTAAACTTTGGATGGGACAACGAAGGTGTCCGAGCTTGCGATTGGCATCGAAGGCTCGGGCCCTCGCTATAATTTTCAGCTACTTGTTTTTCTTTGGAGAAGTAATCGTCTGCACGACCAGTGTTGGCCCTTGCAGATCTCCCGTAATCGTCGCTTTGTCTTCCATATATTTCAAGAGTTGATCTCGATCACCCTTCAGGGTGAAAGTTTGGTTGCCTACAACGAACACGACATTATCACCATTTTTCACTGACGCCAGTGCCCAACTCCATCTGGTGTAGCCCTTAGGCAGTGGCCGGGTACCGACACACTTTGCGCAGCTCACGGTGCCCGTGAGTGTGACGTTACCTGCTGATGATTGAGAAGAGACTGCCACAGCAAATAAAACCGTCGAGGCGCTCACGAAATATATAAGTACGAAAATCGCTAACTTGCTCATACTGTTTTCCTCCTCTGCCTTTAACCCTCCAAACGTGCTCAGAATTGGACCAGTATCGCCAGATCGAGCCGGTTTTCATCCCTGACTAGATCTGGAGTAAATTCGGGAACAAATGATCCAGGCGCGCCCGTGTTGCCCCCCGGAGGCGTAATACCACCGCGGCCGGAAAAATACGGGACATTCGCCGCGCGATGATCAAATTCCCAGCGGAAAGTAATGTACTGGCTGGGCATGTAATCGAACGTGGCGGATGCATCCCAAGCCTTATAGGGATCTCCGGGATTCTGTGTGAAGTACGGAGTTCCTGAAGTTGCGGTTGCTCCGTTAATTGGGGGCAAGAGCACTAGATAGCGCCCAGGATTATTGATCTTGCCGCCCCCGAGGGTGAATCCGTATCGGTCTTTGTCGAACCATAAGCGGTTGTAAAGCATAAAACCCAAAAAAGCCTGCTTCGGTCCTTTCGCAGAATTTCCCCAACAACTCACACCGCCGCCGTGTTCACATCCCAGATCGCCAGTCAATGAGAAAGCTGCCTTGTCAAGAAACTTGAGAGGGTTGTCGTAGTACTTGACCTGGATGCTGTCGTCTGTGTGATAACGCACCCTGCCTGGGTTGTTTAACGTGTCTTCCCCTAGGGCATATTGATTTCCGAGTACCTCAAACCAGCCATTCGGCCGCCATAGGATTTGACCTCCAATCCCTGGCCGATTGTTGAATCGACCATAGGCCTGCCATCCATTGACGAACCACGGCTCAATCTTTAGATGGGCGGTGGGAAAGATCTGAACTCGTACACCATTGAAGAACCATGGCGTGTTCGAAGAAACGTAAGAGGGCTGGTAGGCCCAATTGTCAAAGTTGTAGTAACTGAAAAGCCCGACGTAAGACATGAAGATTCCAGCATCAACATTGACTCCATGTAGCGCATCGAAGTGGTATCCACCGTAGGCTTCCGAAACGTAGCGGTAGGCATCGGCGAGCTGCCATTGTCCGCGTGCCGGGCTGGCATCGTTGCGCGGTGTTGTGGTGGAATACATGCCGAACTGGGTCATCAGTCGGGCGCGAACGTTGTCATAATGGAAGTCGCCTCCCACGCCGAGTTGTGTAACCTGAACTTCATTAGATCGAAAAACCTCGCTTGATCCGCCGATTGTGTCGTCTTTCGGATGGTTGAAATCGTAGATGTAATCAACGTCGGCTCTTATTTCTGGTGTAAAGAATTTCGAATCGAAAGCTGGGGTTTTCGTTCGCGCATTGCCGTTCAGCCACGTCCAGTCAGCAAATGCAAATGGCGCCTCCTTGCCAGGCTTTGTTTCGGCTGGAGTCGATTGTCCTTTGGCAATCGCGGTCGATGACTGCGAGTCATCCATCTTCGGCTGGGTCTCGTCTGTCTTTGTAGGAAGTTGCGCCCCGGAAGGCGGCTGCTCCTGTGGCTTTTTATTGGCCAGCTGTGTTTCCAGCTGCTCAATGCGTTTTTTCATGGCATCAAGTTCTTTTACTAACTCCTGATCCGTTGGGCTGGGCTGGCTTGGCGATGCACTAGTATCGGTACTAGAGCTGCCCGACATCTGTTGAGCACGAGCAGGCAGGCCTAGTAGCATAGCGCCGGTTAAAACGAGAGCGGCTCCGACTGCTTTCCGTGTTGCGGTCTTTTGAATGTCTTCATTGGAGTACATGATGGTCAGTCCTCCACGTATCGATGGCTTAGATTTTGGGTTGAACTTCGCCATATAGACTTTCATTGGCAGATGGGATCGATTCCTCGTCTCTGCCAGGAAGGTTACTAAGATGCGCAACATGAAAACCACCGCTCCTGCGCACAACAAAGTAAGTCCGATTTTCATTTGGCCCGCCTATGCACCTTTTAGAACCTGTTCCAAACATCAGTTAAGCTTTCGTTCCAGCAGCGCCGATCCGTTGCTGCTCCCAGTGCAACTCAGCACCCCCACTCCGCTTCCCCAGGTTTCGCGTAGTAGCTCCTCATCTCTGAGTCTCGCGTCGAATCCAGTTCAAGCAATGACAATTGAGCCGCTGCAACCAGTAATTTCCGCTCCGCTTCCGGGGTCTGCTCCCATGGAGTCAACGGCTGATCGGCAGTGCCACTGGTGTTCGATTCGTGAAATTGGTTACTGAGGACTTCCTGGTAATGATGAAAAAGTCTGGCGAGTCGTTCTGCCGGAATATCTTGAATAATTGACATAAAGAGGCCTGCCTTTCTTCTCTCATTCAAGGCTTCCAGCCATAAAGATTGGATAAAAACTCCGTAAAAGCTTCGTAAGTAGCGGACGTTTGCCGCAGGTGGTAGATAGGAGCTAGGAAAATCGCCCAGTTACAAAGATGCGGGAGAGATAAGAAGGTTGAGTGAAATTCCGGAGATTAGATCCATCGCAAGCTGTTAGCAGACTTAGGTTAAGTACACTTTCAATAACTACCGAGAACACGACTACTCTCAGCTCGATTCGCCGGAGGGCTCCAGGCGATATCCAACCCACGGTTCGGTAAGAATGTAGTGAGGAGTTCCTTCACTCTCGATTTTCTTTCGGAGTTGCCCGACTAACACTCTGAGGTGCTCAGGTTGTTCGACAGCATTCGGCCCCCAGATCGCGGACAGCAACACACGATGACTGACAACGCGGCCGGCATGCCTGGCAAGGTAGCTTAGCAGTTCGAACTCTTTGGGAGTTAAGCGCAGTTCCCGGTCTTTAACCAACACACGGTTTGCGTCGCTATCAATTCGAAAATCTCCAATTTCGATGGTGCGTCTCGAAGTATCCTCGACTGCATCGACGCGCGATAAATTTCTTCTCACCCGAGCCAGTAATTCATTCATACCAATTGGTTTGGTTACGTAATCGTCTGCGCCGGCATCGAGAGCGGCAACTTTGGTTTTCTCCTCACCCTTAACCGAGAGCACGATGATTGGTACCTGAGACTCCGCTCTGAGCTGGCCAGAGAGCTCAACTCCGTCCATGTTGGGCATGGAAACGTCTGTGATTACCAGATCAGGCTGCCACTCGCGAGCCATCCTCAAGCCGGCATGTCCGTCCTCTGCGGTACGAACTTCATAGCCGCTGCCGCTCAGAGACGTCCGCAACACTCGCGTGATTTGTGGCTCGTCATCTACGACAAGAATCTTTTTCTTCTCTGGCATGAGTGGTCCCGGCATGATTAGGAGGACGACTGCGTGACGATGTGAACGTCCACCGGTGGGGCGTCTCGCAAAAACTTGTGAATTGTATTGAGATACAGGTATTTCTTCCATCCCTTAACTGCGGATCGTCCAAACACAACTTGTGTTATATGTTTCTCGCGGACGAATTGGGCGACCGGCTCAGCTACCGATCTCGACTTCATTCGAACTACCTGCGCGCCAACATCTTTGGCAAGGCGAAGATTTGACTCAAGCGAACGTTGGTTGGCCTCACTCTCGTCTACTCCTATGTCGATGTACAAAACGTAGAGCTCAGCGTCGAGCCGGCGCGCCATTCGAGCTGCCCTAGCAATAATGTATTGCGCCGAGGGATTTGAACTGATGCAAACCGCGAACCGTTCCCTTACTCCGAGATTGCGGTCCGGCTCTTCCTTCTCGAGATAGCTTTCGAGACTGCGATCGACTTCCTGGGCAACCTCTCGCAACGCGAGTTCGCGCAACGCGATGAGATTTGCAGGCCTGAAGAAATTCGTCAACGCTCGTTCAGCCCGATCCAGAGGATAAATGTCTCCGCGCCGCATACGTGTCTGCAGCGCTTCCGGGGTCACGTCGGCCATGACCACTTCCGTGACCCGCTTCATCACCCAGTCGGGAAGGGTTTCTCGAACCGTAACCCCGCTTATTCTCTGCACGCTGGGAGCTACGCTTTCGAGATGTTGAACGTTCATCGTAGACAGAACGCAGATGCCCGCATCCACAATATCGAGAACATCTTCATACCGCTTCTGATGTCTGCTGCCTTCAATGTTGGTGTGAGCTAACTCATCGACCAGAACTACGGAAGGTTTACGCTCCAGAATGGCATCGAGGTCCATTTCCTCAAAGATCGTGCCTTTGTATTCGAGCTTCTTTCTGGGAACCACTTCGAGCTGCCCGGCGAGTTCCACCACGCCTTTGCGTCCGTGGGTCTCGATGATTCCGATGACGACATCTTCGCCGCGATTCTTTCTCCGAATGGCTTCGCTCAACATGCTGTAGGTCTTGCCCACGCCGGGCGCATAGCCGAGGAACAACTTAAAGATGCCCCCGTTCTTTGCCGGTTCGGCGATTTCAGCAGCTTCCAGCCATTGCTCAGGAGTCTTAGCCATCGCGACTATTGTGTACGACAATGTTCGGTTTGTCGATGTCCGCTCCCGAAGGTTCCGCTACAATCGGGTTTCGTGAACACTTCACTGATGCGAACTCTCGGGCGTTTTGTTGGCTGTACGGCATTGGTGTTTGCCATTGTTTACGTTTATACCCGTCTGCTCCACGTAAACCCGACTACCGCTGCGCTGACGTTTTTACTCTGCGTCTTAGTCATCTCCGCTGTGTGGGGTTTAGCCTCTTCACTTTTCATGGCGGTACTTGCGGCGGCGGCTTTCAATTACTACTTTCTTCCGCCCATCGGTACTTTCACTATTGCTGATTCGCAGAATTGGATTGCCTTGTTTGCATTTCTCGCAACCGCGGTTGTGGCAAGCGAACTGTCCGAAAGAGCGCGCAAGCAAACTGATGAAGCCGTGCGCAGGCGACGAGAACTCGAGCGGCTCTATGACTTCAGCCAGCAACTCTTGACCTCCGACAATATTTTGCAGTTGCTGAATGCCATGCCGCAGCATGTTATCGATTCATTTGGAGTCTCGGCCGCCGCCATCTATATTCCCGAGAAAGGCGACATCTATCGGTCGGGAATCGAAACCCGCGATCTGGATGCCGACCACCTTAAGTCTGTTATAGCGAGAGGTGAGCCTATCGTTGACACTGAACGTCACTTAAGCTTTACCCCTTTAAAGATGGGGGTCAAAACGGTAGGGACAATCGGCGTAAGTGGAAGCCTGTCGCGGCAGACTCTGGACGCAATGGGAAGTCTCATCGCAATCGCTGTCGAGCGCGCCAATGCAGTCGAGACTCTTAGCCGTTCCGAAGCGTCACGCGAAGGAGAACAACTGCGATCGGCGATCCTCGATTCCATCACGCATGAATTTCGAACTCCGCTCACTTCCATCAAAGCGTCGATCACCAGCCTCATGTCGGATATCGATCTCGCTCCGGAAGATCGGCGCGAGTTGATGACAGTGATTAACGAGGAGAGTGATCGCCTGAATCGATTGGTCGGCGAGGCCGCCGAAGTGGCCAAACTTGAATCGCACGAATTTGAGCTTGACCTCAAGCCTGTCCGGATCATCGAACTCATTCGGGATGTCGTAGCTAGTCTCAAGCAACTGCTCGAAAAGCATCCCGTGGAAATACGATGTCCGGAAGACGCGGTTGCGCGAATAGACTCTGAGCGGATCAAGGAAGTGCTTACTCAGCTGCTCGAAAACGCCGCAAAATACTCGAATCCGGGAACCCCAATCCGAATCACCGCGGAATTGAAGACCAATAACTTATCGACCGCCAATCTGACCATCAGTGTCGCCGATCAAGGAGCTGGAATCGAAGATATGGAACAAGGATTAATCTTCGACAAGTTCTATCGCGGCAAAAACCAGAGGTATCGTGTGCAAGGAACTGGCATGGGACTGGCAATCGCGAGAGCAATCGTTGAAGCGCATGGGGGAAAAATCGGAGTCACCAGTCAAATAGGCCGGGGATCCGTATTTTACTTTTCGCTGCCCATCACCAGCTAATCGCCCGAGGCAGCCATAATCCCAACGGTGTTATCCTAATCAGAATTCATCCCACAACAAGGCTGTAACCTTTTCATGTCAAACCCAAGCACTCCAGAATCTCAACTTCCTACTGAATCGACTACCGAAGCGCGATCCTTCGACGAAATCTTTTCTGAGTACGAGCAGAACCATTCGCGCCAGCGCGAAGACGGCGGCAAACAGATTGAAGGCACGGTGATTGCCGTCTCCGCTGAGTCGGTTTTCGTGGATATCGGATTCAAGAGTGAAGGGGTCCTCCCGCTTACCGCCTTTCAGAGTTCTGGCCAAGCCGTAAAGCCTGGCGACAAGTTGTTGGTCTCGGTCAAGGGCCGCGATCTCGACGGCTACTACGAACTCTCCCGCACCAAGATCGCGCAGCCGAAGGATTGGTCATCGCTCGAGCAAGCCTTTGCCGAAAAATCGACCATTGTGGGCACGGTGACTGGGGTTGTCAAAGGCGGTCTGAGCGTGGATGTGGGCGTCCGTGCCTTCATGCCTGCTTCGCGCAGCGGAGTACGCGATGCCGCTGAAATGGAAAAGCTCGTGGGACAAGAGATTCGCTGCCGCATTACCAAGCTCGACGCAACCGACGAGGACGTCGTGGTCGATCGTCGCGTCATCTCCGAAGAAGAGGAGCGTTTGGCGAAAGATCGCCGGTACTCGGAAATCAAGGAAGGCGAGACGGTAAACGGGACAGTGCGCAGCGTCACCGACTACGGAGGTTTCGTCGATCTGGGTGGTGTCGATGGTTTGCTGCATGTCAGTGACATCTCATGGGGACGCATCAACAAGCCCGCAGACGTGCTCTCCGCAGGTCAGCAGGTCGAAGTCAAAGTGCTGAAAGTATCCGACGCCTCAGGCAAGCGGCGCATTTCCGTTGGAATGAAGCAACTCCAGCCGCATCCCTGGGATTCGCTGGCCGGAAAATACAAGATGGGTGATCGCATTCGCGGCGTGGTCACACGTGTTGTCGAGTTCGGAGCGTTTGTCGAACTCGAGCCCGGAATCGAGGGTCTGATCCACGTCTCCGAAATGTCGTGGGGTAAGAAGGTGCGCATTGCCAGTGACGTAGTCAAGCCGGGCGAGACTGTCGACTCCGTAATTCTGGGAATTAATAGCGCAGAGCGTCGCATCGCTCTGGGCCTAAAGCAGACGCTCGGCGACCCGTGGGCTGAAGCTGGACAGAAGTTTGCGGCGGGAACAGTGATCGAGGGCCCGATCACCAGCATCACCAAATTCGGCGCTTTCGTGCGCCTTGCGGAAGGCGTCGAAGGCATGATTCACGTGAGCGAGATCAGCGCCGAGAAGCGCATTCACCATCCGCAAGATGTGCTCCGAGTTGGACAAACCGTCAAAGCTCAAGTGCTCGAACTCGACAAAGAAAAGCGGCAGCTGCGGCTCAGCATTAAGCAGATGATTCCGACCAGCCTCGACGAATACCTAGCGGAACATAAAGTAGGGGATATAGTCACAGGCCGCGTTGTCGAAGTCTTGGAGGGCGAGGGTTCCGGCGAAAGTGCGGGCGTCGAACTGGGCGAAGGCATTCTGACTACATGCCGAATCACAAAACCAGCCGCAAAGGAAGATAACAAAGCTGAACTGAAGGCGGATGTGTCATCTCTCAGTTTCATGCTAGCCGCGCGCTGGAAGGGTGCTGCCGACAGCAGCGGCGAGAAGCCGAAACCGGACCCCATCCGCGCTGGACAGATCCGCAACTTCCGTATCGTAAAGCTTGTTCCGGACGCGAAGCAGATTGAAGTGGAGTTGGCGTAAGATCTCGCCGGCCGCCCCGAGTCACTCAGGGACCAGGCTCTTTACTCGAAGCGTTCCGCCAAAACCTCCTTGCACCAGCAGCACAGGCGCGTATACTGCGGTTCTCAATGTCCTCGTCGACATTCTGCACAGTTTGATAGAAGGAAGCCAGCATGAAGTTGAACGCGTCACTTCTTAAGAGCGCCGTCGTGGCCGCTCTCGGCGGATTGTTGTTTGGATTCGATACCGCCGTGATTTCCGGCACCACCGGTGCTCTCACTCAAACCTACGGGTTGTCTCCCAAAATGTTAGGAATCACCGTCGCCAGCGCAATCTGGGGCACGGTTTTGGGAGCGATGCTTGCGGGACTTCCCGGCGAGCGCTTTGGGCGTCGCGACAGTCTCCGTGGTCTGGCCATTCTTTATTTAGTTTCTGCGCTGGGTTGTGCAGGAGCCTGGAGCTGGTCGTCATTAGTAATGTTTCGCTTCATCGGGGGACTAGGCATTGGCGGATCGTCGGTTCTAGGTCCCATGTACATCGCCGAGATTGCTCCTGCAAAATTGCGGGGACGGCTGGTAGGACTGTTTCAATTCAACGTAGTTTTTGGCATTCTGCTGGCGTACTTCTCGAACTACTTGATTGGGCTTGGCCACCTTGGGCCGTCCGAATGGCGGTGGCAACTTGGGATCACTGCCCTGCCCGCAGCCCTGTTTTTCTTGATGCTGTTTATGATCCCGCGAAGCCCGCGCTGGCTAGTGAAGCGTGGCCGGGTAGGCGAGGCTCGCGCTGTACTCCGTCAAATTGGAGAAGAAAACTACGAGCAAGAGCTGCAGGAAATTGTGGAATCGATTGATTCCGAAAAACTGCACTCGGAAGAAGCACTCTTCTCGCGCAGATACACCCTCCCCATCTTCTTGGCCGTCAGCATCGGAATGTTCAATCAGCTATCTGGGATCAATGCCATCCTCTATTACCTTAACGACATTTTTGCTCACGCGGGGTTCAGCAAGGTATCCGGGAACATTCAGGCAGTCGCAGTCGGAGCCACCAATTTGCTTTTCACGATGATCGCCATGTCGGTCATCGACAAACTTGGCCGCAAAACGTTATTGCTCATTGGTTCTGTGGGAACAGCGCTTTGTCTTGCAGGTGTCTCACTGGTGTTTTTCACCGGACAACATCAGAGCTGGTTGCTTTGGTTGCTGATTGGATACATTGCATTCTTTGCTTTCTCGCAAGGAGCAGTAATCTGGGTCTACATCAGCGAGGTATTCCCAAATGCAGTGCGTGCCAAAGGTCAGAGCCTAGGAAGCTTTTCACACTGGTTCATGAATGCGCTCATCTCCGGCATCTTTCCCTTGATGGCCGCGTCATCAGGGGCATACCCGTTTGTATTTTTCTCGATCATGATGGTGGGCCAGTTCTTCGTGGTCCTCTTTGTCTATCCAGAGACAAAAGGGTATTCACTAGAAGAAATGCAGAAGAGAATTACCTCGCCTAACCTTAAGCCCGCTGTTCCGCATCCTATGCAACAATGACCATGGCCGTATAGTTCGAGTATCGAGTCAGATAATAGAGGGAACGAAATGTCTGAGCTTGCGAGCAAAACCTGTGTGCCCTGCCGCGGTGGCATTCCTCCACTGAAGGGCAAAGAACTAGCTGAAATACACAAGCAATTACCACAGTTTACCGACTGGAAGGTAATCAACGAGCATCATGTCACGCGGACTTTTAACTTCCCTGACTTCAAGCAAGGATTAGAATTTGTAAATCGAATTGGAGCTCTAGCGGAGGAACAAGGACATCATCCGGATATCCTTCTGACTTGGGGGAAAGTAGAAGTGACTCTCTGGACTCATAAAGTCAATGGCCTGACAGAAAGCGATTTCATCATGGCAGCGAAGATCGAAAATCTGAATGAGCCTGGAGCTCCGAGTAAATAATATACCTACCTTTTTACCTGAGACTCTCCACTTCGACCGAGCGCTCGCGCCATCTAAGCATTGACCATCCCCACAGCGCTGCCGGGATAAGCATGATCACCCCGGTAGCGGTCGCAACGGTTCGCGGCGAGAATCCCCAATCCAGAAAACGGCCGCACAGATAGGCGCCCACGGCAATAGTCAACATTGAAAGGGCAAGGTCAGCAGCGAAGACACGTCCGCGGAAACGGTCTTCTGTGTGAAGTTGCAACAGGGTTGTTGAAAAGACCCATACTGTCGATCCTCCGCTATGCGCGAGGATGACGCACAAACACGCGAGCCACACGTTCGGAGCGCCGCCAATAGCTACGTAACCAGCAGCCACAAGCAGGTAGCCGAATAAAATTCCAAGTCGCAGCCGCTTATCTGAATTACCCGCGAACCTAGCCGAGACCATTGGTCCGACCAGAGCTCCGACGCCGCGGGCTCCGAGCAGTAAGCTCATCCCCAACATCATTCCCCGTTGCGGATCAGCGCCATGCAAGCGCACCGGGAAAACTCGCTGGCCCATGACGGTGAACAGCACCCAGCTTGGGCCGATCATGAGTTCTCCAGCTTTGGCGAAGACAGTCGCTAGTAGACGCGAATTTGCACGAACGTAGCGAATACCTTCGACTACCGGAGAGAAATCCAGCAGATCACGAGGTCGCAGTGGCACGGAAGATTGAGCGTGCGGCTCTTCGAAGTGCATTCCGCGAATCAGAAAAGCAGATGCCAGGAATGACAGGGCGTTCAGAACGAAGACTGCATCTCTTCCCAGCAATGCCGCGACAATCCCGCCAAGCGTCGCGCCTATCATCAGGTTCAAGGACCAGGTAGTTGAAGAGAGAGTATTCGCCAGAATCACGTCTTCTCTGGTCGTAATATTCGGAAGCACCGCGTTCCGGGCAGGCTCAAAAAACGTAGCCATGCACGTCTCAAGAAACAGAAGGGGGTAAACCACCCAGACGGTTGATCGGGAACGCACCAGCAGCATCGCCAAAACGATGACAACTCGCGCGAGGTCAGCCACAATCATGACTCGCTTGCGGCGGATGCGGTCGTTAATGACTCCGGCTGTCGGGCTGATGAACGTTTGCGGCAGAACTTGTAGCACGAGGGCTAATGCCACGGAGCTCGCTCGCCCAGTGAGTTGTAGCAACAGACTATAAATCGCGAGCGAATAGAACCAATCCCCAATCTCGCTGACGATCTGCGCCATCCATAAATGGCGAAAGTTTCGATTCCGTCGTACCAGATGCCAATAGGCGGGAATCGAAATCGACGTCGAGGTGCGTTCTGGCTGCGGTTCCATGGTGAATCATTCATGCTAAATGAAAATGGATGCTGGCCGTCGATCGCCAATTTTTCCTTGGTGCGTTTCGCTGCCTAGCCGGCCAAAGGACATTCGGCGCCTAACGACTATAATTCTCACATGCTCGATGAGAACGCATTTCGTAAGCACTCCGACACAGCTCTGAATTCATTGAAACAAGCTTTGATAACCGCTGAGGAGTCGGCCGACTTTGAAGTAGAGGATCAAGCCGGAGCGCTGCACATTTCATTTGACGACGGCGGAAAATTCGTCATTTCGCCCAACACGCCCGTGCGACAGATATGGATTTCAGCGCTGTCGACGAGCTTCAAACTGGATTGGGCGGAAACAGACCAAGACTTTGTACTGCAGAAAACTGGTGAACAGCTAAAGCCGCTGGTTGCGAGGCTGGTCAATCAACAGTTGGGAGAAGAAGCGGTAAAACTGAGTTGATATAGCTTGATATAGCTTGATATTCGAGCGAGGCCAGAATAAGCGTGGTCGGTACGACACGATCAAGCGCTGGCAGCTAGCTTCTTTCTTAGATGGGCCGCAATTTGCTGTCCGTGAAAGCGTCCATTTTCAATAAAAATCTCACTCGTTCTAGATCCCGCCACGATCACGCCGGCAACATAAATTCCAGGCACATTGCTTTCTAGCGTTACTGGATCACATACCGGCCTGCACTGATCGGGACACAACTCAATCCCCATTGCACGAAGAAAATCATAATCAGGGTGATATCCCGTCAACGCAAACACGAAGTCATTCCTGATCTCAACATCGCCGCTTGGTGTCTTTAGAAGCACATGATCGGCGGTGATTTCCTCTGCGGTCGTTTTGAAATATGCGGTGATTTCCTTCGCCTTGATGCGATTTTCAATATCGGGAAGAATCCAGTACTTGACGGAACGGGAGCTCATTTTCTCGCCGCGATGCACTAGCGTGACCCGCGCTCCGTGCCGCCACAGATCGAGCGCCGCGATGGCTGCCGAATTCTTACCTCCGATTATCATCACATCCATATCGAAAAATGGGTGCGGCTCACGATAATAGTGAAAAACTTTCGGCAGGTCCTCGCCAGGAATATTTAAAATGTTAGGCAGGTCGTAGTAACCCGTAGCCACGATTAGTTTACGAACCTGATAGTCATAGATTCGGCCCAATCGGTCGCTCGTGGCAACGTGAAAATCGCCATCTTCGCCACTCACAGTCTCGACTTTCTGATATTGAGCAACAGGTAGATGATAATGCTCCACGACCTTGCGGTAGTACTCGAGCGCTTCGTTACGATTGGGCTTTTGGTTGGGGCTGGTAAAGGGAATATCGCCAATTTCCAGCAACTCTGGCGTGGTGAAAAAAACCATGTTCGCCGGATAGTGGTAGATGGAATTGACCACACAGCCTTTGTCGACAACTAGCGCTTTAAATCCGGCCCGCTGCGCTTCAATCCCACAAGCCAACCCAGTGGGACCCGCTCCAATTACGAGCACATCGTAGCGAGTTTCCGGGTCTGACTGAAGTTGTGCTCGCGGAAGAGTGTCGGGAATTTGTTTGGCGGTATCGAACAGTAGTTTGGTTGCCAATGGTTTCCTGGGTACTTAAAGATTGCCCACACGGGCATCCGCGACTACTTCGAAGAATATTATTTTAGCACGCGAAACACTCGAAGCCGCCGACGACCAAGATACGCAGTAGATTCGGCTCGGAGCAGCGCGGTTGCTATAATTCAAGGTTCTCATCCCTGTACGACACTCACAGGAAAGCTATGGCTCTCTCTGCTAAACCAGTGACGAACACTCGCATTGAATCCGACAGCATGGGACAAATAGCAGTCCCCGTCAATGTTTATTGGGGCGCGCAGACGCAGCGCTCACTACTTCACTTCAATATTGGCCGCGACACTATGCCCCCAGAGCTGATTCGCGCCTTCGGCATCCTCAAGAAAGCCTGCGCACTGGTCAACCAGGATCTCGGCAAACTTACGGCCGACAAAGCCAAACTCATCACCCAGGCCGCAGACGAGGTTATTGCTGGCCAGCTCAATGATCAGTTTCCTCTCCGCATATGGCAAACCGGAAGCGGCACGCAGACTAATATGAACGTCAATGAGGTCATCTCGAATCGCGCGATCGAGCTGGCGGGCGGTGAGATGGGATCGAAGAAGCCCGTTCATCCCAATGATGACGTCAACATGTCGCAGTCATCGAATGACACTTTTCCCACGGCGATGCACATTGCTGCGGCTGAGCAAGTTAGGAGAGCGTTAATCCCAGCAATCCAGAGTGTGCGCGATGCGATCGCCGCCAAGGCCGAGCAATTCAATGATGTCGTAAAAATCGGTCGCACGCACCTACAAGACGCTGTACCACTAACCTTCGGACAGGAATTCGGCGGCTGGGCTAGTCTGCTGGAACGCGACATCAAGCGACTGGAGCAAGTGCTCGATGGCCTCTACGACCTTGCCATCGGTGGGACTGCGGTTGGTACCGGACTGAACGCGCATCCCGAATTCGCGGAACGTGCCGCTAAGAAGATCGCCGAACTCACCGGACTTCCCTTCCGTTCGCATCCCAACAAGTTTGCGGCGTTATCCGCGCACGATGAAATCGTGTTCGCACAGGGCGCGCTAGAAACTTTGTCCGCTTCATTGATGAAGATTTCTAACGACATTCGTTGGTTGGCTTCTGGGCCGCGCTGCGGGCTGGGCGAGCTGTCTATTCCAGAAAACGAGCCTGGATCTTCGATCATGCCCGGGAAGGTAAATCCCACTCAGTGCGAAGCCATGACGATGGTGTGCGCGCAGGTTCACGGAGCGACGGCTGCGGTTGGATTTGCTGGCTCACAAGGCAACTTCGAACTGAATGTTTTCAAGCCAGTAATCATTTACAACTTCCTGCACTCAGTCACCCTGGTCGCAGATGCCTGCCACGGCTATGTGGAGTACATGATTAACGGCATCGAGGTGGATCGTACGAAAGTGGATTGGTACGTAAAGAACTCGCTTATGCTGGTAACAGCACTAGCCCCAAAGGTTGGATACGACAAAGCTGCCAAAATCGCCCACACCGCTCATGTGGAGCATAGCAGCCTGCGCGAAGCAGCGTTGAAGCTCGGATATCTAACGGGAGAAGAGTTCGACGAACTGATGAAGCCAGAGAAGATGACGAGACCGTAGAAGCGTTCGACCGGTTGCGTGTCAAAGGTGAGCTAAGTGCCGCATCTAACAGACTGTCTGGATATGTTCGGCTCCTTTCTTCATAAGTGTTCGTCTGGTTTTGCACCCCAAGTTTACTGAAGTTGCGGGAGCCGACATCATTACGAAATCACTAGTGAACTGCGTGAATGTGGTCCGAATGGTCATCTCTGCACGCTCCGCCCATAAACCCTCGAAGCCTCGTGTTGCACGATCCGAGGATAGGGATCCGTAACCTCTGTCATACGGGAAAGCGCAGCCATCTAGCAGACAATTTCATTTCACCGTCCCCGGAAACGGGTCTGGACGCTGTACAAGGAACTGCGCGCCAGAATGAACAAGATCTTCCCGTCGGTGCCGCCGAAGAGTAATTGCGACGGCCGCTCCGGTACGTCAATAGTATCGATCAGTTGACCAGACGGGTTGTACACGAAAACCTGCCCCGCAGCGATATAGACGTTCCCTTTTTCATCCACGGCCACGCTTTCTCCACCTTGCTCGGCAAAGAGCTTCAAATTCGATAGAGTTCCGTCAAGACCGACGGTAGCGGAATATGTTTTCCCTCCGGATTCATCGGTGACGTAACAAGGCTGGCTGGGGACCGCAGGCGCCATACCAAAGGCGCGCAGCACATCATGAAGCTTCGAGCCGTAATAAAGTTCTCCGCTTACAAAGTCCTCTCCAGCTGGGATGAAAGTGCTGCCGTCTGGCGATACAAATTGATACGGTTTTTTGACAGGCACTGCCTCGAGGAAGTCATTTTCATTGCGCCAGTAATTGGCCGGCAAAATTGCAGTCATCCCTGGACGAGGCCTTGACGGCTGCGCTTTAAGCAGCGTTATGTCATCGTTTGTTGCGTCGGGTTTGAAGCTGTAGACCGTGCCGTTTCCAGCATACGAAATCACCATCAGATCGCCGGACTTATCAAAAGCGAGCTGAACGGGGTCAACAGGATTATCGCGAACTTTCGATAGCTGATGAGTTGCGGCAAACCAACGGTAGATGGTCTGCTTTTTAGCATCCACGAAGTACGGATTCCCGGCGCTATCGACAGCTCCCCCAGAAATATTGAAGAAACCGCCGACGGCATTCTCGACTTTTGCGTCTCTGGAAAGAACTGGGGAAGCCTGCTTTGAACGAACTAGAGGCGCATCGCCGGATATATTGAGCCAGGCAAACTCACGTTGCCGCAGTTCGAAATTGTGGGTCTCGTCGTAAACCGCGTTATCGAAAGAGACCTTGCTGTCGCTATAGCAATGGACGTTGCGAAATCGTATGTTTCTCGAATTCGTGACTTTAATTGCGTACGGGAATGGCTGATAAGCGCTTACGACCCGATACATATGCAGGTTCGCAATACTGATGTTGCTGGAATCCTGAATATCGAGCGGAAGCGCAAAACCGCCTTCGCCTCTCTCTTCTTCCGTCTGCAAAGCATAGATCTGCCAGTTGGAGGCGTTGTGGAGCACGGCCTCGTTGCGTACGTGGTGCTCGCTCGACAGCTCGTAGATTCGTCCCTCGGTTGATGTGTTCGAGATATACAGTCCCGCCTGCGCGAATGTGCTAGGCGTCCAGATATCTACGAAGGTTCCGCCGCCACCATCTGTGATCCACAGACTTGGGTATTGACCGTCCCAACGACGATCCACATTCGCGTCGGCGGTGTGCGTGTTGTTGTAGATTTTGGCCCAAGTGGCATTCGGATCGAATGTGCCGTGCCCGCCGAGGAAGCGTACATCGTTCATCATCGAATCGCTGCCGGCCATCCACTTCGCCGCGACCGCTCGCGGATTAATCCCGTTGGTGTACAAGCCTATGCCGGTCAGGATGTTAGTTCCGCCTTGCGGAGTTTCAAGTAACGGCTTAGGACTACCCACTCCTTGAAATACGGGGGTTGAATCGGTGAGGACTATGCGTGTCGTGCTGGGATGCAGCCCAATCAGCACAGTATCCGGTTTAAACGAGATGGTGTCTGTCACCCGATAGTATCCCGAAGGGAGATAAATCGTGCGATGCTCAGCGATTGCTTTTCTGAATGCTTCGGTGTCGTCGGTCACTCCGTCGCCACTCGCGCCAAGAGTGCGGATATTGATCCACCTATCCATCGATGGCAGATCTTTTATGTCCGACTTGACTGGTTCCGGTAATGAGTTCAACGGTGCAGTTTCGAACACGTCCCCAATCGCGGGAACTACACCGATGTCATCGTAATGCAGCCCGTGGGAAAAAGTCTTTACCGCATACAATTCTTCTGGACCGGAAACCTGTTTACCGCTCTCACGGTAGGAGACAAACACAGGAACACTCCGGCAGACAACGTTCTCCATATTGATCTCGGTACGCGCATTATTCTCATTGCTGATGATCACAGCGGGACCGGTGATGTTTTCCATGCGCGCATCTTTAATCCAAAGTTCGTCGGAGTATTTAGGATCTATTGAAATCGCGTTAGGAACATTCTTGAACTGCGGGCGAATCAGCGTGAGGCCGGCTTCATCCTCTCGAATTGCGGCTTCGCGTTGGCCTTCAAAGGTTGAATCAATGATCGTGAACTGCCATCCCGGAGAAGGTTTTCGCGTCCAGATGCCGTATTGACCTCCATAAAAATGAACATCCTGGGCGACGTTCCCTCCATCATGAATGCCCGCGAGACCGGAACCGATGTGAAAGTCCATGTGCGCCAAGAAGCAATGCTGCGCATAGTGGGCACGCACGCCGACCGCGCCGGGGTTGCCGTCCTGGATTTCAATATCGATGTTGCTCATCGCGGAATAGAAGGTGCCGGGATTGGCATCCGGTACAGGGTCGGTTGCGCGGGAAGGTCTCCACTGATTGGCTCGCGCAGATCCCGGACGATCGCCGGCAAAGAAAAACATGTAAGCCGGCTGTTTCTGAAAACCTTGCGTGTTTGCAGTCAGCACGAACGTGGGGCGCGTTGCACCAAAGCCGATCAATCTGATTCCCGGCCAGATGTAAACCGTCTTGGTTAGACGGTAGCGACCCGACGGAATAAAGAGAATGCCTTGTTCAGTCGTCTCTTGAACGTTATTGATGGCTTGTTGTACCGCTTCTGTATCGTCGGCAATGCCATCGCCATGGATCGGAAAGTTTTCCCGAGTCAGATAAACGGCTTTGGCATCGTCTAACCGCCGTGGGTAGTAAGAAGATCCGAATAGGAGAACGGCAGAAAACAGAGTCACAAGGATTGCGATAAATGCTTTCAGCATCTAGATAGTCTCGCAGTTTAAGTTTTGAATTCGTGGCGCAAACGCTGGCTTTTATCCGGGATTATTTCTGCGCCTCCGGCTCGTCCCGTTCCGGCTTGACTGGCTCTTCCCGCATCTCGCGATAAATCGCTGCGAGTTTTTCTTTCATTG
>JAOAPG010000334.1 GCA_025462785.1 Acidobacteriaceae bacterium | reverse complement strand
TGCAAGCGGTGCACTTCGTCGATGAATAGGACCTGCTTCTCGCGAAGATTGGTCAGGATCGCGGTCAGATCGCCCTTGATCTGCAGCGTGGGCCCGGAGGTCTGCTGAAAATCCACACCCAGTTCGTTCGCAATGATGGTAGCCAAAGTTGTTTTTCCGAGGCCGGGAGGCCCGTAGAGCAGAACGTGATCGAGGGCTTCGCCGCGATTTTTGGCGGCTTGAATCGCAATGGCCAAGTTCTCTTTGACTTTGGCTTGACCAATGAATTCAGCCAAGCGTTGCGGACGAAGCTTTAGCTCGAAAGAAGAATCATCCTCAACAGGAGCGGCCGAGACCAGACGCTCGCGTTTGTCATTTAAATCGGGAGTATTGCGGAGTGAAGCCATTTAGCGGGATGTTACCATGCCCTCCCTTTTTTATAGACCAAGCCCATCAAGTATCGTGGGATATCTATAACAGTGCCTCATAGTATATAATTATATAAATGCCTTTGAGTATCAAAAATGAGATAACAGAGCGCCTGGCTCGCAAAGTCGCAAGCGAGACCGGGGAAACGCTTACCGTAGCCATTCAAAAAGCTCTCGAAGAACGGTGGGAGCGGCTCAACGCGAAGCGTCGTAGCCGGATTCTGGCGAGCCAACTTGAAGACTTGTTGCAACGCGTCGACTCGCTGCCCACTCTGGATGTGCGGTCGGAAGACGAGATTCTCGGGTATGGCGAGCATGGAATGCCTACGTAGCGTGAGACTACTCGATGGTTATAGACACTTCTGCGCTCATTGCAATTTTTCTGGGAGAGCCTGAACGAAAGCGATTCCTCGATCTGATAGTGGAAGCTCCAAAGCGGCTGATCTCGGCAGCGAACGCACTTGAGACCGGTATTGTGCTCGAAGCTCGACGGGGTGAAGCCGCAGGTCGCGAATTCGATCTATTTCTCGTTCGTGCCAGTCTTGAGGTCGTTCCCGTGGACGGTGAACAAGTTGACATCGCGCGTTCAGCCTGGCGCAAATATGGAAAAGGACGTCATGCAGCGGGCCTCAACTTCGGGGACTGTTTCGCGTACGCGCTTGCGAAATCGTTGGATGAATCATTGCTGGCTAAGGGAGAAGACTTCTCTTTGACCGATATCCAAATCCAAGCTCCATAGAGACGACGGATTCTCGTCCACAGGCACTGGGGAACATCGGTGCGAGCTATTCCTCCTCTTCCTTCACGTCTCCTCGCGCTGCTCTCGCCTTCTCTACTATCTTTTCCTGCAACATGGCTGGCACCACGTCGTAGTGATTCATCTCCATGCTGAAGCTGCCTCGGCCCTGCGTCATTGATGTCAGATCGACTCCGTAGGTCAGCATTTCAGCCATGGGCGCCTCAGCCTTGACTACCGTGTTTCCGCCTTTGTTGTCCATACCCTGAATTCTTCCGCGGCGGCTGTTTAAATCGCCCATCACTGAGCCCGCGAATTCATCGGGAATCGTGATCTCCACGGACATGACGGGTTCCAGCAGAGTCGGCTTGGCTTGCTCCATGGCCTTTCGGAAGGCGATGCGGCCTGCCATCTGGAATGACATGTCGTTTGAATCCACGTCGTGGTAAGAGCCGTCGTAGAGAATGACGCGGAAATCGACCATGGGAAATCCGGCAAGATGCCCCCGAGCGGCGGCGTCGCGAATTCCTTTTTCGACAGGCGCGATGTAGTTCTTTGGAATCGCGCCTCCGAAAATGTCGTTCACAAATTCGAAGTCTCCGCCCCGCGGAAGCGGTTCCATCTTGATCTTGCAATCGCCGTACTGACCGTGGCCGCCCGTCTGTTTCTTATGCTTGCCTTGGACGTCAGCTTTGCCACGAATGGTTTCACGATAGGGAACTTTTGGCGCTTTTAAATTAACTTCAGTGTGATAACGTTTCTTCAGCTTCGAAACGACCACTTCAATATGTTGCTGCCCAGTGCCGGCAATTAGAAATTCCTTGGTCTGCGCATCGCGGAAGAATCGCAGCATGGCGTCTTCTTCCATCAGCTTGTGTATTCCGGGACCGAGCTTGTCTTCGTCGGCGCGGCTCTTGGGTTCGATAGCAAAGGTGATCGC
Source organism: Acidobacteriaceae bacterium (assembly GCA_025462785.1). GTDB lineage: Bacteria > Acidobacteriota > Terriglobia > Terriglobales > Acidobacteriaceae > JAOAPG01. Next base: position 1,612 of record JAOAPG010000334.1, on the reverse strand, counting down.
GGGCTCCGACAACTTCACTCTGGGATACTGAATCGGTGCAGACTTGTCGCCAAGGGTGTCGCCCGTGAGCGTGTCCTTCAGTTTCGCAATTGCGCCAATGTCGCCCGCATGCAACTCATTGATTGGGACCGAAGTTTTCCCTTGCATGATCGAAATGTGCGCCAGCTTTTCGACCGAATTGCGCGAGAAGTTCTGCAGACTTGTGTCATTTTTCACTATGCCGGAAAAAACTTTAAAGTAGGAGATGCGTCCCGCGTATGGATCCGAGACCGTTTTGAAAACATAGAGCGATGTTGGCTCCGCATCGGTCTCATGGCGGCGTGGCGGTTGTCCGTTGGAAGACGACGCGGCTTCCCCTTGCACCCACTCGTGTTCGGAAGGCGCAGGCGTGTAGTCGACAATAAAGTCCATCACGCGATCGGCGCCGATGTTGCCCAGACCGGAGCCGAAGATCACCGGAAAAATCTTGTCTTCGCGAATTGCGTTATGCAACGCTGGAATTAAGTCTTCCTCGGGGATGGTTCCCTTTTCGAAAAATTCTTCCATGAGGGCGTCGTTGCCTTCGGCCACGAACTCGACCAGTTTCTCGTGGGCTTTCTGTACGCGATCTTTCATGTCCGCGGGGATCTCGGTTTCTCTACCCTTGCCGTCTCCGGCAAGCTCGTAGGTGTAAGCCTTCATGCGCACCAGATCGACTACCCCTCTGAAATGCTTCTCGGTGCCTATCGGTAATTCCAGCGGAATCACAGAGCGTCCAAACGCGGTCGTCAGCGATTCGAGGACTCGGTCAGCATCGGCACGCTCGCGGTCCATGCGGCTGGCAACGATCAAACGCGGAGTCTGGAATTCCTCACAGTAGTTCCACACGCGCTGAGTTACAACTTCGACGCCAGCGACGCCGTCAACCACCACAATGGCGGCATCCACGACAGGCAGTACCAACTTGGCCTCGTGCACAAACATATTGAACCCGGGAGTATCGACGACATTGATCTTGGTCGTGCCCCACTCCACATGAGCCAGACTTGCGCCTACCGACATTTTGCGGGCGATTTCCTCTTCGTCGTGGTCAGTGGTCGCGTTGCCATCGTCAACTCGACCAAAGCGAGGAGTGGATCCAGCACTGTACAGCATGGCCGAGACGAGCGAGGTTTTCCCCGCGTGTCCGTGTCCTACAACAGCAACATTGCGGATATTCGCGCCTTCGTAAGCTTTCACTGGTTCGCTCCTTCAATAGCGAGGATGACTGACCGAAAATGCAAAACTGGGAAGGTGTGAGTCGAGGGGAGCAGACCGAGCCTGCTCAGGCTGGCGTCGTCGGATTCGTTTCAGCTTTTTACCTACGAGGTCAGCAGACTCGAATCATAAGAGCCTTCGCAGCCTCCTTAAATTATTTCAAAGCACCAACCAGAATAGTCCACTAAAACCTAGGATGCTACCACCGCCAGCAGTATAGGCTCAACTCTGGATGGCTTAGGTTATCTCTGGTTGAAGTATGTTAGGGGATGGAGGGCGATATGGGCCTGAGTGCTCCCGCTTTGCCGTCGTCCAAGGAAATCTTCCTCACAGCCGAGTGGAGGAATCTGATCATGCTGAACTACGAAGTGGATGC
>JAOAPG010000317.1 GCA_025462785.1 Acidobacteriaceae bacterium | reverse complement strand
GCGGGTGAGTTGGTGGAAGATTTCTTGGTCGCCGCTGTGCTGGAAAGAGCAGAGCTAAAAATACAAATAGCGATGAGGCATGTTGAAGCAATTAACGATCGTTTACGCATGGAGTCTCCTGTCAACTCGAAGTGTGGAATGTCATGCACAAATAAATCTAATAAGACCGGCCCCGGGGCTTCTATCAACTCTTCTCGGCTGTCACCATCGCCGGATTATTCCTATGAACCAAATGGGCGTCCCCCGCAGGCGCTGTGCCGTGTTCATACGGCTTGGCTGTGGTCATGTAAATCAATCCAGTCACCAGCACAACAATGGTGGTCAAAATCATTCCGTAATTCTGATACCAAGGATCTGCTGGACTCCGCGGCCACACCATGTTCACGATCGCGGCAAGTCCATACATCAGCGCAGCGATATTCACCGGCCACGCCCAAGCACCCAAACGAAATTCGCCGCTGGGAATCCATCCTTTGAACCGGGCGAATAAAGCTCCCAGCACAATCATTTGAAATGCGACATAAATTCCCGCCGAACCAAACACAATGATCGTCCGCACCGCATCTTCCAAAAACAATCCAGCAATGGCGATCAACGCCGGAGCAAATCCCGCCAGCAGCAACGCAAGAATCGGCATATGTGTGCGAGGAGAAAGCTTGCTCAAGTGCCGACTCCCAAAAATCATGCCGTCGCGAGCATAAGCGAATAGCAGACGGCTCGTCGCGGCCTGCAAACTGAGCAAGCACGAAAAAAATGAAACCAGCACCACTGCAATGAGAGCACGCAGTCCAACTTTACCCAGCGCTCCGCGCAATGCCGTCACCACCGGATCAGCGTCTTTGCCAGAAACCGCTGCATTCATGTCCGGCACAGCCAGCACTAGAGCGAGGCATACCAAAATCGCGGCCGCGCCTCCGATATAAATTGTCATGCGCATCGCCTTCGGAATCGCGGTCCCAGGATTCGGCGTTTCCTCCGCGACATCTCCGCAGGCTTCAAAACCGTAATACGCGAACATGGCCGCTACGCTCGATGCCAGAAACGCGGGAAGATAGTGTCCATTCGATCCGAGATTGAAATTTTGGAAGAGAACCCCAAAGCTCTGGTGTCTAGCGAAGATCAAAAGATAAAATCCCACCAGCACCGCCCCGACCAGCTCACAAACAAATCCGAACATCGCAACGCGACCCAGCAACTTCGTACCGCTCACGTTGAGCAAAGTCGTGGCGACAATCATCGCCACCGCAGTCCAGATTTCACCGGCATGCGACATCTTCACGCCCATGACCTGCGCCAGGTACGGAGCGCCACCAACGGCGACGGCAGCAATCGTGGTACACAGCGCCCACAGATAAACCCAACCAGCCATCCACGCCCAGCGTTTGCCAACCAAGCGCCGCGCCCATGGATAAAGTCCACCTGAAATCGGGAACTGCGAAACAATCTCGCCAAATACCAGGCACACCAGCCATTGTCCAAAGCCGACCCCGATGTAGCTCCAAAACATCGGTGGGCCACCTGCAGTAATCGCCAGCGCAAAAACTGTATAGACCCCGACCACCGGCGAGAGATAAGTGAAGCCGAGAGAAAAGTTCTGCCACAAACTCATCGTGCGATCAAACTTCGAGGCATATCCCAATGCGTGCAGCTGCGCGGAGTCGGCGTCCGATGCTTTTGAATGTTGGCTCGTCAAATCCATTCACCCACTAACAAAAATCGAGCGAATTATAGCAAGGTTATCGACTACCGCCGAGTTCACGACAGAATTGCTCTAATTAACGTGCCCGAAACACGCGTTGAACGCGTGTAGCCCGTAGAATATAGAAAAGCCAGTCTCGGCAAACGCACGCACCCGCGAAAAACCGCTTTCCGGCATAGTAAATTGTTAGCAGCAGCTATTCCCTGCTCGCCCCCAACTAAGGAAGAAGTCCTTTTGAGTTCAGGTATTCGCAATATCGCCATTATCGCGCACGTAGACCACGGTAAGACCACTCTCGTTGACGCTATGTTGCAACAAAGCGGCACATTCCGCGCCAATGAAGCCCACGTTGATCGTGTCATGGATTCCAACGACCTCGAGCGCGAGCGCGGCATTACGATTCTCGCCAAGAACACGGCCGTTCATTATCACGACATAAAGATCAACATTGTCGACACGCCCGGCCATAGCGATTTTGGCGGAGAAGTCGAACGCGCACTGAAGATGGTTGACGGTGTCATGTTGTTGGTCGATGCCAGTGAAGGCCCGCTGCCGCAGACCCGCTACGTCCTGAGCAAAGCTTTGGAGGCTCACCTCAAACCTATCCTTATTATTAACAAGATTGACCGGCCGGACGCCCGTCCTCAGGAAGTGTTGAACGAAGTCTACGATTTGTTTATCGATCTCGACGCCAAAGAAGAACAAATCGACTTCCCTGTCCTCTATACGAATGCCAAGATCGGTACCGCATCCCGAGACATCAACGGAGGTGGCGAGAATCTTGAGCCGCTATTCGAAACCATTGTCAAAACGATTCCTCCACCTACAGGGGATCCGAAGGGGCCCCTCCAGATCCTCGTGGCGAACCTCGATTACAGCGATTATCTTGGACGGCTCGCCATTGCACGCGTGTTCAACGGCACCATGTTCACGGGCGAGGATGTTGGAATCGCCAAGCTCGATGGAACCATTCAGAAGACGAAAATTACCAAGCTGTTTTCTTTCTCGGGCCTGAAGCGAACCGACATCACGGAAACAACTCTTGGCGACATCGTTGCTGTTGCCGGCGTGGAAGACATCACAATCGGCGAGACCATCACGACAATAGAAAATCCCGCGCCGCTGCCGCCCATCACAATTGATGAACCTACGATTGCCATGCTCTTCACGGTGAATACATCTCCTTTCGCCGGACGCGAAGGCACATACGTCACTTCGCGAAATCTCCGCGATCGATTGCAGAAAGAACTACTGACCAACGTCTCGCTACGGATTCAGGACACTGACAGCACAGATTCATTCGTGGTAATGGGACGCGGCGAACTCCAGCTTTCGATCTTGATCGAGATGATGCGCCGCGAAGGTTACGAACTCATGGTGGGCAAACCGGAAATTGTCACGAAGCGAGTAGATGGCAAGCTCATGGAGCCGGTCGAAAAACTTACCGTTGACGTTCCGGAAGAGTTCGTCGGAGTAGTCATGGAACAACTCGGAACCCGTAAGGCGGAAGTCGTCAATATGCACAATCATGGCTACGGGCGTGTCCGTATCGAGTTCCGCGTTGGCAGCCGTGGCCTGATCGGCTTGCGCAGCCAGTTGCTCACCGACACGCGCGGAACCATCGTTATGAATTCCCTGTTTGACGGCTACACAGAATGGCAGGGCGAAATTCCCCATCGTCTGACCGGAGCACTGGTCTCGGATCGAAATGGAGTTACCACTCCGTATGCTCTTTACAACTTGCAGGAGCGAGGCGAGCTATTCGTGGGATCGACCATCGACGTTTACGAAGGAATGATTGTCGGAGAAAACGCCAAGGACAATGATCTGGACGTGAACGTCGTCCGAGAGAAGAAGCTCACCAACATGCGCTCCTCCACTTCCGACATGGCGATTCGCTTGGTTCCCTACCGAAATCTGAACCTGGAGCAGGCAATCGAATTTATTGCCGACGACGAGTATGTGGAAGTCACTCCCAAATCGTTGCGTCTAAGAAAGAAAGTCCTGCAATCGAACATGCGGAAGAAGAAGACCGCCGAATAGCTCCTCATGCCTCGCGCCAAACGCAAGCAGAGTTCGTCGTCAAACCCGAGTCCTGAACCCGACCTGAGAATGTACCTCGTCCCCTGTAGTTGTGGGACGACTTTCGCCGTGTCAGCGAAATATGATCGAGGCGGTACGACGGTCAGCCGCTACATGCCATGTCCGAATTGCGGCAAGCGGCACGATCCCAAGAACCGCCTATTACAACTGGGATATCAGCGAGAAAAGTACTGGAAAGTCGAAGAGTGCTAGGTATGGCAGCATTAGCAGAGACTCAGCCCTCGGATCTAAACTTTTTTCAACCTATTGCATGACGGCGCAACAACGATCCCATCGTTTTACGATTAACATCGTTTTACGATTAACTTCCCATATTTAACAAATCTGCTATATACTTGGCGGCGCATTTGACTGTTAGCCGCTCCGGCAATTCAGCATGCCCAACCAGCCTCTGCTTTCCCGCCGAAGTTAGCGAACTCAGATAGCTCATCTTGAGGCATTCGCTTGAAAAATATCTTTGTGGGACATCTGGATTTCAATACGTCAGAAGAAGTACTGCGTCAGATCTTCGAAGCACACGGACAAGTCGATCGCGTAAGCATCATGAACGACCGCGACACCGGACGCTCGCGTGGTTTCGGCTTCGTAGAGATGACCAACGCCGAAGAGGGAGACAAAGCCATAGCCGCCCTCAACGGCACCCAAGTCGGCGGACGCACCTTGAACGTCAACGAAGCGCGTCCCAAAGTCGAGCGGGGCGGCGGTGGAGGTGGCCGTGATCGCGGTGGACGTGTCGGCGCCGGCGGTGGACGCGATCGCGGAGGGCGTGGTGGCGGTGGCGGCCGCTGGTAATTCTTGGCAAGGGCCTAAGGTCGGCCCACCGTTGTTGTGCTCACGCCTTCTGAATTGATGGCTCGTTGCTGCCGTTGTACACTTGAGCTGCGCGCCCGTAGCTCAGCTGGATAGAGCGCTTCCCTCCGGAGGAAGAGGCCGGGAGTTCGAATCTCTCCGGGCGCACCATTTCTTTGTGCTTACCTGTTCTGCTTGCCGACCCCTTCTTCCCGCGTTGTTACTGCAATGTGACTAGCACCTGAATCATGCCATCGCCTTGGCCAAAGGACTCCAATGCCTTGCCAACTACTGCACCAACCATTTTGCTCGGATCGGTTCCTTTCATCGCGTAACCTTCCTTGCTGGAACTGACCAACAAGTCGCCGGCTTCGATCGCGCCGTTTTCGGTTGTCACTTTGCAAGGAACGACACCAACTACTGCAAGAGGAACATCCGTTTTCGGCGTTTGATCCATCGTGTAAAGGCTGGCCAGTACTCCGGGCTTCGTGGAATAGATTCCAGCCACCAGGGTTGAATACGCCTTGGCAGTTCGCGTGAGCCGACGCGTCGAGCTCGGATCAATTGTCAGCACGTCTCGGGCGGTGTAAGCAGAGGTCGTCCCTTTTACTGAAAATGATTCGGCAAAATCGGCGCCACCAGTGTGGAAGCCGCCATCCGCGAATACGGCTCCGGAACGATCTACGCGAAACACATTGGATTGATCATTCAGGGACCTGCCGATGAATAGGTCATCGCCAAAAGGATCCGGGGCAGCCCAAAATCGAGAGCCGTATACTCCCTGAGGATCAACTGTAAATGCAATTTTCACATTGCTATTGGCGTCCAAATATTGCCCGACCAGGATCGTTGGAAAGCCTCCAGTCAGGGCTGCGTCTTGCTGAAATATTCCGGGTATTCCGCAGCAACTCGGCCCCGATCTTCCCATAATTCCGATGCCGTTGTTATCCAAAGAATCGATCCTGCCCAATATCCCAATGCCATCGACAGTGGCGTGACCGTAAATCCCAATTCCAGTGCGACTGACATCACTGATTCCTACAACGCCGGTGGAACTGCCGGTGGATGCCATGCCTTCACCACGTACGCCAACTCCCGCGGAACTGAAAGTTCGGCCCCACACTCCATTGTTAAAGCCGCTGGTCCCGGTGGCCTGTCCGAAAATTGCGCCGACCCTCCCGTTGAAGCAGTGCTTGCTTTAATCCCAAAACCGCTTCCGCCTTGCTGCGCGTTAACTACTTGTGAAGTATTGCTAGCCTTGAAATTGGTCGCCCCTTGAGTCGTTTGAGCGTCGCTCGTGATCGTAAATGAAACAAAAAAGCAACTTCCGACTATGAGCCCTAAACGCAGTTTAGTTTTCATGGGATTCATACCTCTGAATGGATAGATTTGCCTTTGCGCTATAACTTAAATAGCGCCATTTGGAGGTGCTGCTTCAAACGGGAGTTGCTCCGCCAATCCGATTTTTTGACCGTCCGCTTTGATATGCGTCCTATTGCGCGCCACGCAATTCCGGCGCTAATTCGCTTCAAAGCCTTTCGTAGGGTTGATCGCCGCTCCTAACACTTTTCCTTGATTCGCTTCCTGGACGAATACGACAACTCGTAGATTCTTCGCATTAGCGCCACCTTCGAATTTAAATTGAATGTCTCGTGCAAAGTTTTGACTTGATTGCAGTGTTCCAACCTTCGTTAACTGATGACGACATTAGTGTGCTGGAGCCGGCGACCCGAGTTTTCCCCTTCCGAAACCTGCGATTCGGCATGAGAAAGGACAAGCGCAGCCATGACATCAAAGCTGTCGCCGTCCACATTTGCCGAAACGCCCTCCACCCAAACATGCGCTCCTAATTGTGCTCCGCATCAACCGAAACATCCGACACAGCGACATGAACCTTCGGCACCTTCGCAGCCTCGCTGAGCGTCTGATCCGCTGAGCACGCATCCCTACCCACGAACTGCCGCGTGCCATCGACCACCATCTGCGGCGTGTAGTCGCTCTCCAACCCGAAGCGGCTTGCATACCCGCTCTGTCGCTCGCTAAATAAATGCGACGAATAAGGATCCTTCCACCCAATGTGATTCCAATAATCCACGTGCTCGCTCAGAACAATCAATTGCGCTCCAGCAACCGGCTGCAAGCGATCCAGTTTCTCAAGAAACGCATCAGCCGGAGGACAACTCGAGCATCCCTCCGAAGTAAACATCTCAACCAATATCGGATTCGGCAACTCTGAACTTTGCGCCTGAGCAGCCCCAATCCCAAAAATCCAAGCCGCAAATACAAAGACCCACCGTCCCTCGTAAGAATGTCATTTTCTTCACTCCAGTACCGCCTACAGCGTCTGCAAAGTGGATGTACAGTTTCCCCCCGAAGTTTCGCGTGTCACTCTGAGACACAGGAAGGGCCTCCTTCCGCGACGCCCCTTATTGTTGTAACCTTCCAGCTGCCTGCACATCACATCGGATGCGTGCGTGATGTGTCGGGCGCAAATCTAAAAAGTGGGGTACATCATGATGAAAAAGACGATATGCAAACTGATGGTTCTGTGTTGTCTGACCTTTGCAACCGCCGTGTTTGCACAGGACACGATGTCACACGACAACATGAAGAATGACAACATGAAGTCGGACAACATGGGCAAGCTCATGACTGTCACCGGCAAAATCGGCGAAGATGGAAAAACTTTTGTCAGCGACAAAGACGGCAAGAGCTGGACCATTGTGAATCCAGACGCCGTGAAGGGTCACGAAGGACACCACGTAGCACTCAAAGCGCACGTCAATCCCGACAAGGGTGAAGTTCACGTGATGTCGCTCAAGATGGCTAAAGATACTGCGATGAAAAGCGACATGAAATAACGAGTCACCAACACTGGTTAGGGACACTCAGCGGATGAGCTCCGGGTGGCGTACTCTGGCCCACCTGCCCGGAGCTGTAACTCTAAAACGCAATATGAATTCACCAATCGATGCGCGAAAGTTTAAAGGAAAGACTCGCCGCGAACTTCTCAAGCTCACTCCCGCCCTAGCCCTGGGAGGCTTCGTCATACCGCAGCTGCAAAAGCCCCTCCTGAAAGCCGGCCTCGGCTTTAGTGACTGGGCTTCCTCTAAGCTTTTTCGCGAACATCATCTCGCGCCCACATTTGCTGATTCCGATGTCGCGCCGCTGAATAAGTTTTACGTAAACACATACGACGTGGACGACCCAGGCGTTGATCTCGCGAGCTGGACTCTAAGCGTTACGGGAGCAGTCCAGAAGCCGGGCGAATACACCCTCGCTCAGATTCAGGCCTTGCCGAAGCTCACGCAGAATACTCGTCACGTATGCGTCGAGGGTTGGGACGTGATCGGCAACTTCGGAGGAGCACGCCTCTCCGACTTCCTGAACATGATCGGCGCAGATACCTCAGCCCGCTTCTTATATTTGGAGTGCGCCGACGATTACTACGAATCGCTCGACATGGCGACGGCTTTACATCCCCAGTCTCTGCTTTGTTACGAGATGTCCGATAAGCCTCTGACTCGCGAACACGGAGCTCCGCTGCGCCTTCGAATGCCCACGAAAATCGGCTACAAACAAGCAAAATATCTAACAGGTTTAAAAACCACGAACGTGCTGCAAAAACGCGGCTACTGGGAAGATCAGGGCTACTCGGATTACTACGCGCTGTAACCGGCAGGAGAAACATGTCCTCGCAAGCCATTACGATCGAAGATCCCAAGACGGAAGAGACAAGTGAAGCTGTCTACGAGCATCCGTACATCGTGCGCCTCTGCCATTGGGTGAACACTGTTGCTTTGTTCGTGATGATTGGCAGCGGCCTCCAGATCTTCCGCGCCTTTCCCAGCTTCGGCGCGAAGATTCCAGAAAAGGTTCTGATCAATTGGCCGAAATCTCTAGCCCTTGGTGGATGGCTGGGCGGCGCGCTGCAGTGGCATCTGACCTTTATGTGGATCTACATTGCGACGGGAATTCTATACGTCGGATACCAGATTTTCAGCGGCAACTACAAGCAGGTGCTATTCACTCACCGCGATATCCCCGGCGTCTGGCCCATGGTTCGTCATTACTTTTTCTTCGGACCGAAACCGTCGCAGCACGAAGCGTACAACTCGTTACAGAAACATGCGTATACGACTGCGATCGCCCTGGGCATTCTCTCGGTGCTCACCGGATTTGCGATTTGGAAGCCGGTCCAATTTTCGTGGCTCGCGTGGATGATGGGCGGATTTCATTGGGCGCGGCTCTGGCACTTTTTAATTATGTGGGCCATTCTCGCTTTCGTATTCGGACACCTGATCATGGTCGCGCTCCACGGCTGGAACAACTTTATGTCCATGCTCACGGGTTGGAAGAAGGATCCGGATTACACGTCAGAGTAGTTTGCGGAGAATCCAAGTTTAGCGGGGAACAATGCTGTCGCTAGCGCTGGAGAATTCAGCGGAAGAATCTAACGAAGCGATCCTGATCCGGCGTATCCGGAACGGCGAGCACGAACTCTTCTACGATCTGATTCGCCCCTATGAACGGCGCGTCTATGCGGCGGCATTCGCAATTCTTCGCAACGAGGCAGACGCGGAAGAGGTCGCGCAAGAAGCGGTTCTGAAGGCATTCAAGCACATCCGGCAATTCCGCGCGGAAGCCCGCTTCAGCACGTGGTTGATTCAGATTACGGTGAATGAGGCGCGTATGCGAAAACGCAAAGATCACGCCCACATTATGGAAGCGATTTCCGATCATCGCGACGAAGAGGGCGACTATACGCCGCGTGACTTTGCCGACTGGCGCGAAATCCCCTCGGAAACTTTAGAGCGCAGTGAGATCCGCGAAGCGCTCACCAGAGCCCTCGCCGCGATTGGCGAGAAGTATCAGGAAGTTTTCGTGCTGCGCGACGTGCAACATCTGACGATTGAGGAAACCGCCAAGACATTAAAAATATCTGCTGCAGCCGTGAAAACGCGATTGCTCAGAGCCCGCTTGATGCTGCGCGATTTGCTGTCGCCGGGATTAGGCGGCAACTGGAGCAGCAAATTATCTTTCGTGAAGGGAGCCAAACCATGGGAATGAGTTGCCAGGAAGTTTGGCGCGAGGTCTCGAACTATCTCGAAGATGACATTGATCCGGCTGTTCGTGCCTCGGTCGAGGCGCATCTTCGCGGATGCGCACACTGTACGGCCGTGATGGACGGAACACGGAATGTAATCCGGCTCTACGGAGACAAGGCCATGCTGGAAGTCCCTCTCGGATTCAGCCAGCGCCTCCATCAAAGACTCGAAGCGAATATGCCGCCCCGTCAACGAGGAACGCCGTGGGGATGGGTCATGGCAGTCGCCGCTTCCTTATTGATTGTCGGTGGCTTTGAGCTGGGAAGTTCAGCTGCTTTCATGGCTAACGAACTCCGTTCCGAGCACGCCATACCAGCGGCCAGTCACACGCCGCCCGACCTGATGGTGGTTGTTGCCGAAGACGGCAAGGTCTTCCATGGTGGGACCAGGTGTCCATTCATGCATGAAAAGAATAAGGAACGGGTGATGAGAGCCAGCGAAGCGATTCGTGAAGGCTATGTTCCGTGTACGCGCTGCATGAAGCAGTACCTGAGTGCAGGGCTGACAACGCCTGATTTTCACTGGGGAATTTCAGCCGAAGTGGCAGCTCTCCAACCGATGCGGTAAACATCAGGTTTTTGAGCGCGGCCGCTGGAACGTTTCAATGTTTTCGTTTGGTCAACTTCCGTGACCTCCGCCCTAGACTCGGTACAGCTCACCCCGTATTGACATTCCCGCTACATCGCTTAAATTTCGGTGAAGGTACTCTGGTCAACCTTTATGACTGACACCGAGCGTCAACGTATGAGCGAACTCTGCACGGCAATCGTTTCCGAGTACGACCCACAAAAAATGATGAAGCTGGTACGGGAATTGAACGTCCTGCTGGACGCAAAGCAGGAGCGCCTCGAACGCAAGCAGGCAGAGGCACGTTAGACATTTTGCCATCGGTTGAGCTTTGCAGAGGACGATGGCTTGGTCCGACTCATCAGTCCAGGCCTCAATGGCATAAGGGTCAATACAGAATCTACTGTATCGAACCCTGCGGGAATACATGAGATTCTCAACTGTGCCGCCCCGACTCGAAGACCGGATACAGGAATTGTGCGCCAAGGCATTGGCGTTAAGGGACGGCGACCCGGAACTGGCACCCACCCTCAAAGAGCTGGCAGCCGCGCTCAAGGAGCACATTCACAGGATACGTGAGCAAGTGGTTGCCTTTCCCGCGCCCGAACGGCGACCCACTGCCGGTGATTAAAAGCCAGTAGCTCCTTGTTAGTCCGTGAATGCCGTAAGGTCAGCAATCAAGGATTGCCTAGCGGGCATTCCTAACCGGAAACATATCGTCAATCCTCTTCAGGATCTTTTCGGCCATCATAATCGAGTCATAGATTGTTACCTGTAGCCGTGGGCTGTTAGGCAGCCCGTCCAGATTTGAAAGTTTACGCACTCCAAGGATCGCAGCCATAATCCCGAGCACTCTTTTCCGTCCCTCATCCATAAGGACGATAATAGACTTTCGCTTTTTGTTCGTCTATAGAGGAGAATTTAGGAAGTTCGCACTTAGCGGCCTTACCGTTGCCGCTCATCTTTTACGAATATTCCATCGCATTTCTTGCATTGGACCCGATCCCAATCGATTCTCATACGTTCGGAGGGGCTGATCGTTTCATTGCAAACGGAACAGGTGTAATTGAGAGACGCTTCGGACTTTTCTAAATCCTCTTTCCTTCGGAGCA
>JAOAPG010000218.1 GCA_025462785.1 Acidobacteriaceae bacterium | reverse complement strand
AATAACGATTGCTTCTTCCAGAGTGGTAACGACTTCTTTAACTGAATCGCTGACGACCGTTGTTGTGTCGAAGGCTATGACGTATTTTATTCCGGGCGGAAACGACTTAGACAACTCCTCGAGTGCCGCTTTGGCGGCTTTGTCCACTGCCAACGCATTCGCGTTTGAGAGCTGCTGCACGCCAACTCCGATTGCCTCATGCCCGCTATACAAAAGATTGGTGTCGTAGCTCTCGGCGCCGATTTCTGCGCGGCCGACATCTTTAAGTTGCACGATGCCATTGCTGGTGTTCTTGAGGATGATGTTCTCAAATTCTTTCGGCTCTGACAGACGGCCAATTACGCGTAGCGTCACTTGAAAGTTCTGCTTCTGGTCTGCAGGTGGACGCCCCAACTGTCCCGCGGGTATCTCAACGTTCTGCTCTTGAAGTGCCGCGACTACGTCGGCCGCTGTCAGTTGACGTGCTGCCAGCTTTGTAGGGTCAAGCCAAATCCGCATGGCATACTTGCGCTCTCCAAAGATGACGACGTCACCGACTCCTGGAATACGCTTCAGCGCGTCTTTGACATAAACGTCCAGGTAGTTGGAGATGTATTGGTTCGAAAGACTGTTATCAGGAGAGTAGAATCCCGCGGCAAATACAAAGTTAGGATTGGCCTTGGTAATCGTGACGCCGGTGTTTTTGATTTCTTGGGGCAAGCGGCCTTGCGCCGTTGCCACTCGATTTTGAACGTCTACCGCAGCAATATTCAGATCATAGCCAGTGCGGAATGTTACGTTGATGTTGCTGGTTCCATCGTTCGAACTGGTCGAGGTAATGTAGTGCATTCCCTCGACACCATTGATCTGCTGCTCAAGCGGAATCGTGACGGCGGATTCCACCACCTGTGCATTGGCGCCTACGTAATTGCTGGTAACGGTGACCTGCGGGGGAGCCAGATTCGGATAAAGTGAGATCGGCAGGCCAGGAATGCAAACTGCTCCGGCAAGGACAATCAGCAGGGCACAGACCGTAGCAAAAATCGGCCTACGAATGAAAAAGTCAACCAAATGTGCACTTCCTCTTTGTTAGCTGCGGGCTTTCTGCCGTGGCATGAGCTTTCGGAAATCGTGCTGGTTAGCTGATCGGCTGTATAGGTGCACCGTCGATCAGGAATTGCGTGCCGGAGATGACGACCTTCTCCCCAGGGTTCAAGCCTCCCTTTACCGCATAATTGTTCCCGATCGTATCGCCGAGTACAACCGCACGCTGCTTTGCAACCGTCCCTTTATCCGTTCCGGTTGCAACGTAGACGAAAGACTGCCCTCCGATCCGCGTGACCGCAAGCACTGGAACTGTTGGCGTGGGAGCCGTGCTCCACACCACGCGTGCTTTCACAAGCTGCGCATTGCGAAACCTGTCGAGCTTTGCATGAATAGGCGATTTAACCAAAACACCCTGAATCGAGTTGTCTACTTGTTGAGATATAAAGTTGATCTTCGTGCTCTCGATCAACTCGCCTGTACTGGTAACGATCTGTACCGGAAGTCCCATACGGATATCCGAAGCGCGTTCTGTCGGAATGTAGATGTACGCTTCGAGCTCCGCGTTTTCGTCAATCGTCGTCAGAAGCGTTTGCGGGGCAACGTAATCTCCGATATGAACAGGTATGTCACCAACAATGCCGTCAAATGGTGCCCTCAAATTGTAGTAAGCGAGCTGGCGCTGCTGGGTGGCAGTTGCGGCCGTCGAGGATTCCCAGTCAGCCTTGGAGTTTTCGAACGCTTGCATGGCGAGATCGAACGTTTGTTTACTAGTCACGCCAGCCTCATACAACCCGCGCTGCCGTTCCAATTCCTGCTGATTGTACTTAAATATGGCTTTCTTCTGTGCTTCTGTGCTTCGCTGCTGGTCGACGGTCGCTTGCTGTTTCAGGGGGTCAATGGTCATCAGTACTTCCCCCGCTTGCACGCGGTCGCCGGACTTCACGAGGATCCGAGTCAAGGTCCCATCGACTTGGGGCTGGATACTGGCCGAACGACGCGACTTAACCGTCGCCACGTACTCGTCCACTTGCGGCACGGGAGCCAGGTTGATGGTCTGAGTCTTGACAGGTAATGCTTGGGGCGCGGGCTGCTTGGCTTCTGTGTTGCTGCACCCGGAAGTCATTAAAATAACAAAAGTTATCAGCGCAAGAGCCCAGATAATACCAAGCTTTTTCAAGTCGACCATCCTTGGAACTTTTTTCTAAACACTACAGATGTCTGCGGCGTACCGACGGATTCAAGATGTGCGCGGACGAGTATGATAAAGATAGGTTCCGTTCACCAATATCTTGACACGACGGGACTCCCAAAGAACCGTCAACTCAGTTGCAACAGTTGGGAGCGGTTGCTCCAACAATTCCCACCGCGCCCGCCGGACACGTTGGCCTCGATAATTGTGCCGCCGACGACATCCGGCTAAGTTATCCGGTTCACCTCGGTAAACTATGGAGCCGACTCGGCGAAGAGACCACACTTGAGCCCACTCTCGACATTTACAACGTCGCAAATAAAGCCAACTTCGATCCGCCGGCGGGATTCATTACCAGTCCTCTGCGAGGCGTATTGGATGGATCACCCGGCTCCGTGAACGGCGCGACAGCTTCGACCAGGCCCAATTCCGACCGCTACGGTTTGGGCACCGGTGTATTCTCGCAAGGTGTTCCACGTGCACTTGAAATCGGTATGCGGCTAACGTTCTAATTCCTTTCAATGGGCCGTGTCCGGCCGAGAATCCGGACACGCCATCGCATCTCCGCTGTCCTGTCCGAATTTGTGCGATTGAGGTTTTATGCAGAGAACCGTCACAACTGCCTTAGCCGCATTTTTTTCTGTTTTCACAATGACGGTTTGCTGTACTGCGACGGACAAAGCTTTGGTCTTCACGCATATAAACGTGATTGACGCGACGGGTTCGTCCGTCCAGCCGAACATGACGGTAGTAGTGCAAGGCCAGCACATCGCTGATCTGGGCAAGTCCGAACGAGTAAAGATTCCGAGGGGCGCAACGATTGTCGATGCTACGGGTAAATTCCTGATCCCCGGCTTATGGGATATGCACGTGCACACCATCTTCGGCGACTGGCTTCCGAAGGACGAAAAGATCACCCTGCCGCTCTTTGTCGCGAATGGAGTGACCGGGGTACGTGACATGGGCAGTGATCTTGAATCGGTGAAGCAGTGGCGGGCAGACATTGCTGCAGGAAAACTGCTCGGTCCGCGCATGATCATCGCCGGTCCCATGCTCGATGGGCCAACCCCGCGCTTCCCGAGTTCTGCTCCGGTTTCCGATGCAGCAAGCGGACGCAAAGTGGTCGATGATCTCAAGAACGCTGGAGTTGATTTCATCAAGATTCAATCGCTCATCCCTCACGATGGTTATTTTGCGGCTGCAGATGAAGCCAATAAGCTCGGCATCACCTTCGTAGGCCATGTGCCCGATGCGGTCCGTGCCTCTGAAGCCTCGAATGCCGGCCAAAAAAGCATCGAGCACTTCACAGGGGTATTCGAAGGCTGCTCGACTGTTGAAGATCAATTACTGAAAGGGCCGAAGACTCTGGGCCAGAATGTCGCGACCTTCGATCCGGAGAAGGCCAAAGTATTAATTGCCTTATTCGCCAAGAACCAAACCTGGCAGGTGCCCACATTGGCATGGGAACGTGGTCAGTGGCTAGTGGACGACATCGACTTGAGCCAAGATCCCCTCATTAAGTATGCACCTGCCGCGTGGAAAGATCGCACTTGGCCCATGTTCAAAACGGACATTCTGAAGATGACGGATACGGATCCATTGGCGATTCGCAAACGCTTCGTGCAGATGGAACTCGACATGACGCTGGCAATGTTTCGCGCTGGAGTACCTTTCATGGCAGGCACGGACACAGCTGCCGGGATCCATATTTTCCCTGGATTCAGTCTTCATCAGGAACTCGCCTTGTTTGTGAAGGCTGGTCTCACGCCAATGGAAGCATTGCAAACCGCAACCCTCAATCCCGCAAAATTTCTTGGCAGAACAGCAGATATGGGCACGGTCGAAAAGGGGAAGCTTGCGGATTTGGTGCTCCTCGACGCCAATCCTCTCGATGACATCGATAACACGCGCAAAATTCAGGCCGTAGTTCTGGCAGGACGATACTTTTCGCGTAGTCAGTTAGACGAAATGCTACACGGCGTTGAAGTGGCCGCTGCGGCTGAAAAATGACCTGTGCGACCCCTGAAGATAATTAAAGAGAAAAACTCCTGCGCAGGGTAACCTGTGCAAACTTGCAGAAACCTGGTTGTTGTTACAACTCTGCTTTTAGCATTCGTGAGAGGAGTTTCCGCGCAAGAAGACCGAACAAAACACTTGAGCTTGATGCCACGCGAGCGCCCACGGGTGTTTTGCATTCCTGTATGAGTATCCCTGCCGGTGCTGGGGATAAACTATCCTTATCTCGAACGAATTCCGTCAAAGCCCGATGTCCTCAAGGACATCGCCGCTTCTCGTAGTGGACACACCGATGCTCATTAAAGGTTTCCGGGCAAACGCAACCGATCTCGTTTTAGCGCTGTCGGCCTCTCTGGTGTTGTCTGTGTCTTTGGATTCATTTGCCCAGCCAGCAAGTGCTCAGCAGGGAAGCGTGGCATCGAGCGAAACAGATGCCGCGCCTGACCTTGTTCTGGTCCACGGAAGGGTACTGACAGTCGATGCGCATGACTCGATCGCACAAGCTCTTGCTATAAAAGCGGGAAAGATTGTCGAGGTCGGAACGGACAGCTCTGTTACAAGCCTCATCGGGAAGGACACGCATGTAATCGATTTGCATGGCCTGACTGTAACTCCAGGCTTAATTGACAGCCACGCCACTTCGCTGAGGGAGGTGTGAACGAGCTGTTTTCGGTGGATCTGAGCAATGCGGCACGAATCGAAGATGTGTTAAACAAACTCGCCGAGAAAGTGGCCACGGTAAAACCGGGAGAGTGGATTACCGGCGACGGTTGGGACGAGGGCAAACTTGAAGAGCATCGTTACGTTTACGCCGCTGATATTGACCGGGTGGTGCCCAACAATCCCGTATGGCTGACGCACACTACCGGCCACTACGGGGTCGCAAACACGTTGGCGATGAAGCTAGGGCACATCACACGGGAAACACAACCTCCGCCTGCAGGCACAATTGACCG
>JAOAPG010000206.1 GCA_025462785.1 Acidobacteriaceae bacterium | reverse complement strand
CAGATGAATAGAGACATTGCGTTCAAACATGGAAAATCCTATCAGCGGACCATCCTGGTCGCGATCTTCGGGAGATTCAGCAATGGCCTGACGATCGCCTAGAACAACGCACGACTTCATTCAATGGATCTTCCCTTGCAGGAAGGTGCGGTTTTTCTTTGACTTTCGATGCCAAGAGGTGAAATCATTATTTCCGTCGAATAAATTGCAGTTTTTCTCGCAAGCTTGATGTTGTTCTCGCCCTTCTTGCGCATTTATTTATCCTCAGAGAGTGGCCGTCGGCAAATTCGGAACTCTTGAGAGGGGCCAACGATGACACCCGTGGTAGCGGCCGAGAAACTTAACAAATTCGATCCCAAGACATTCCTTTCGACAATCGACGGCGGTAGGAAGATCGCAGCTTTTCCCAGAAAGCAGACGATCTTTATTCAGGGCGACTCGTCCGATGCTGTTTTTTATATACAAAAAGGGAAGGTAAAACTCACCGTTGTGGCGAAGAGGGGGAAGGAAGTCACAATAGGCATTCTGAACGAGGGCGATTTCTTCGGTGAAGGTTGCCTTACAGGCCAACCGCTGCGCCTGTGCTCTGCTGCCGCAATGACCGATTGCTCTGTGATGCGAATCGATAAGAAGGCGATGATGGAAGTGCTTCACGGGGAACACGCCTTTTCCGACATGTTCGTGGCATATTTGCTGACACGGAACATCCGATACGAAGAGGATTTAGTCGATCAACTTTTCAATTCCAGTGAGAAACGACTTGCTCGCGTTCTTCTCTTGCTGGCTCACTTTGGCAAAGAAGGAAAACCCGAAGTTGCAATTCCCAAAATCAGTCAAGAAACTCTAGCAGAGATGGTGGGCACCACTCGCTCGCGGGTCAGCTTTTTCATGAACAGGTTTAGGAAATTGGGATTCATTGATTATCACGCTGGCGATGCATTGCGAGTTCACAGTTCACTTCTCAACATCGTTCTTCATGACTGAGCTTCATGAGCAATTTTGAACAGATGTACTTTTCGAACAGACGTACTTTCGGCCACCCGACTAGCATTTTCTTAGATACCAATAATGCTTTGAGAAATCGGGTATTGCATGGGTAGCCTGCGGGATTTGCAGCACGATACCACCACCGCGGCGCTGCGCGGCAGGCGGAAAGACTCTCAGCCCCCAAGAAATGACTCCCGAAGCAGAAATTACTAAAACAGCTATGCCAAAACTCTGGCTGCCCATTGTCGTTGTTTTGGCGGCGCTCGCCTCATCGTCACAGGTGCCTTCGTCCACCGCTGAAATCAAATCTCCCGATCTGAACCCGATACTGCAACGCTTGGAGGATGTCCAGCACCAGGACCCCGCTCGATCTCGACCATACGAGGTGACACGAGAATACAAAGTTTTCCGCGGCAATGATGAGCAACCCACCTCCGAGGTCATGGCGCAGATCAATTTCGTTCCTCCCGACGTGAAGACATACAAGATTACGCGAGCGCGAGGGAACTCAAGGGGAGAAAAGATAGTTCGCGAGCTTCTAGACCGGGAAACCGAGTCGGCAAAAAAAGGACTCGGTAGCGAGATCAGTCGAACGAATTATGACTTCGTTTTTCTTAGGCAAGAGAACTTCGGTGTCGTTCCTGAGTACGTTTTGCGGATTGTCCCGAAGCGGAAGGACAAGTATCTTTTGCAGGGCCAGATTTGGGTAGATGCGAGCACTTTCCGTGTCCGCCGAATTGAAGGAGTCCCCGCCAAAAGCCCCTCCTTTTGGATTAAGAACATTCATATCACTCTGCAATTTGCGGAATTGGGCGGTATGTGGGTACCCATTTCCTTCGACGCTATTGCTACAGTCCGCTTCCTAGGGCGATACACCCTTGCCGGTCTCAATATCCGAGCCTCCGAGCCGCTCTCTACTGTGCCGCAACATGAGCCTTGCGATGGGAAGAAATTTCGAGACTCTGATTGTCGTCCAATCACGGATTAAGACTGACATCTCAGTTTCCTTTAGAGGGAAAGACGCTAGTGGCTAGCGGGACTATGACGCGTCACTTTCGCCGTTGTTGGGTGGGCGGGAGCGGTGGCCTCTTGGCACGCTCTTTGTCAGGCGGTAAGCCAGGCGTCGCAGGTGGTTCCGCACGTTTTTTCTTGGCCTCCGAGATCACGGGTGTTCCATCTTCGTCGTGAAGAACAACGTTCAGAAGCGAACTGTGGACATGTAATTTATCTCCAACGTCGTAGTTGATAAACCGGAGCTTCCTGAATCGGTTCATGAAGAAGCTGACCCGCGAGCGGGTCGTCCCCACCATCTCTGCCAGAGTCTCCTGACTTAGTCTGGGGACCACCATTTCGGACACCCCTTCTTTGCCGAACTGCGCCATCAACAGAAGAACTCGCGCCAGCCGCTTTTCGCTCGAATTGAAAAGTTGATCGACTAGATCATCCTGATATCGGATGTTTCGCTTCAGCAAATATGCTACAAACAGGGCAGAGAGTTTTGGTTCCATGCTCATTGCCAGCATCATCGCCTTTTTCTCAACATGCAGAAGAACGCAGTCCGTCGTTGCAGTTGCAGTTGACATGCGTAAAAGCTGGCCAGCAAGACCACCTTCCCCAAAGAAATCGCCTTCGCTCAAAATGCCGAGAGTTGCTTCTTTCCCGCCTTCCGATACAACGTTGAGCTGCACCTTTCCCGTTTGGATAAAGAACAATCCGTCCGTAGGATCGCCGCCACTTGATGTCTTTACTTTGTTGAACTCCGTGCCGTACCTTTCTGGTGCGCACGTCGTATTCCCAGAAATTTGCGGCGGCTTCTGCTCGCCCCCCGTCTGAAAACCAGATTCTTGAATATCCGGCAACTTTTGCTGTTCCCAAGCCGATTGCCTTCGCGATGCTACGGGCTAATGTTTCTGTCATCAGCTTGTTGCTGATGTATAGCGTGTGCTCCTGCCCGCAAATGAAATGCGTATCGTTCGTAAGCGTACGCTGGTAACCGTCTGGACAGAGGTGTGAGAGCAGGACATCCTTGTTCTTTGTGGACACACATATGGGATCGTGTCCACTTGGAGCGGAGATGGACAGTTCCACGCAAGCCACAGAAGTCATCCCAGTCAAAGGCCCGAGGGGCGGCAAACCCAAGCGACAGTACCGCACCATCGAGGAGAAGCGGCGGATCGTCGAAGAGACGTTGGCCGAGGGTGCATCGGTGGCGCGGGTGGCGCGGGCGCATGGGATCAACGCCAACCAGGTCTTCGGCTGGCGCAAGCTGTATCTGGCGGGGCGGTTGGGCGGCGCGAACCGAGCGATCAAGTTATTGCCGGTGCGCGTAAACGAGAGTTTGCCATCGATAGCGACAACCACCGGTCGTGAGTGCTCTCCATCCGTAGATTTCTCGAAGTCCACGGCGGGCACGATTCACATCGAACTGCGCCACGCGCAGGTGCGCATTGAAGGCAGCGCCGATCCCGCCTTGCTGCGCGTGCTGTTGGAGTGTCTGCGGCGATGATGGCGCTGCCGGCCAACACGCGGATTTGGATTGCGGCGGGGGTGACTGACTTGCGGCGCGGCTTCACCGGGCTGAGCGCGCTGGTCGAGACCAAGCTGGAGCAGAAGCCGTTCTCCGGGCACGTGTTTGTGTTTCGCGGGCGGCGCGGCGATCTGATCAAAGTTCTGTGGTATGACGGTGACGGTTTGTGTTTGTTCGCCAAGCGGCTGGAGCGCGGGCGCTTCGTGTGGCCGCAGGCCACGAGTGGCACGGTAGCGCTGACACGGGCGCAGCTATCGATGTTGCTGGAAGGCATTGATTGGCGGCGGCCGGAGCGCACCTGGGAGCCGCAGTTGTCGGTGTAACGGGCGAGGTTCTTTTGCACAACTTTTTTGCGCGGAGAGAATCGTGGCCGCGAGAGATCATGCGATACTCCGCAGATGTCAGTGGCTGCGCTTCCTGATCTGAACGTCCTTCCCGCGGAAGCGTTGAGAGCGCTGATCCTGGCGCAACACGACGAGCTGATTGCCACCCAAGAGCAACTGCTTTCGCGCGAGAGTGAGATCGCACATCTGAAGCTGCTGATCACCAAGCTGCAGCGCATGCAGTTCGGGCGTAAGTCGGAGAAGTTGCAGCGGCAGATCGAACAACTGGAGTTGCGGCTGGAGGAACTGGAAGCGAACCGCGAGGAGCCCAGTCCTTCCGAGAGTCAACCGGCAGCGCCTCCCATCCTTATTAGTAGTCCGGCTGCGAAACCGGCACGACGAGCGCTGCCCGAGCATCTGCCGCGCGAAACCCGCAAGCACGAAGCCAAGCAAGCGAAGTGTGATTGTGGTGGCGAGCTGCGCAAGTTGGGCGAAGACGTCTCTGAAGTGCTGGAGTATGTGCCGGATCATTTCAAGGTGATTCGGCACGTGCGCACCAAGTTGAGCTGCACGAAGTGCGACTGCATCGTGCAGGCGGCAGCGCCGAGCCGTCCGATTGAGCGCGGCGTGGCCGGGCCAGGACTGCTGGCGCATGTGCTGAATAGCAAATACTGTGATCACTTGCCGCTCTACCGCCAGTCGGAGATTTACGCGCGTCAGGGTGTGGAGTTGGAGCGCTCGACGCTGGCCGACTGGGTGGGCGGAACGGCGCAGTTACTGGAGCCGCTGGTGGAAGCGCTGCGCCGCTACGCGATCGCGGCCGGCAAACTGCACGCCGACGACACACCGGTGCCAGTGCTGGCGCCGGGCAACGGCAAGACCAAGACGGGGCGGCTGTGGACGTATGTTCGCGATGATCGTCCGACAGGAGATCAGGCCGCGCCCGCCGTGTGGTTTGCGTATTCGCCGGATCGCAAAGGCGAGCACCCCGAGCGGCATCTGCGCGAGTTTCGCGGCACGCTGCAGGCCGATGCCTATGCCGGATTCAACCAGCTTTACCAAAACGGCCGCATCCAGGAAGCGGCGTGCTGGGCGCACGTGCGGCGCAAGTTTTACGACTTGCAACAAGCACACGCATCGCCGGTGGCGAGTGAAGCGCTAGACCGAATCGGCGCGCTGTACGCGATTGAGAAAGAGATTCGCGGCCGGCCGCCGGAAGAACGCCGCCAGGTACGCCAGACGCGGTCGAAGGCGCTGCTCGATTCTTTGCGCCAGTGGTTCGAGACCACGTTGCCGAAGCTTTCGCGCAAGTCGGATACGACGGCGGCAATTCGCTACGCCCTCTCGCGCTGGGACGCACTCGTGCGCTATTGCGATGACGGACACATCGAGATCGACAACAACGCCGCCGAACGCGCCCTGCGCGCGGTTCACTGGGCCGGAAGAATTATCTGTTTGCAGGATCGGATTCAGGAGGCGAGCGCGCGGCGGCGATTTACAGCCTGATCGGCACGGCCAAGCTCAACGGCCTCGACCCGGAAACCTATCTGCGCGAGGTGCTGACCCGCATCGCCGATCATCCCATCTCTCGCATCAGCGAACTGCTCCCCTGGAACATCATCTCCGCTGTCGAAGTGTCCACATAACCTGTTCGTGGACACTTAACAAGACGGTTCACAACGGACGCTTACTATCGTTCTCCAACCGTTTATTCAGAAGAAACGTATGAACGCGATCAGCGTATTTCGTTTCTTTAGCAGTGGGCTGCGGATCAGCAGGGCAATAGTTTTCTGCCTGAGCCGTCGCGATCATTGCGATCATTGGCAACATGATCAGGATCCGCTTCGGTGCCACTCGATTACCTCTGGGAGTTTTCCTAGGAACGGTCAACCCATTCTACAGGCGCAGCTGCTTCGGTCTCGCCAAGAATATCCGTCAACTCATCCTGTGATCTTCCAGCGGGCTTGGTGGAAAGCGAGATGTTCGGCCACGTGAAGGGTGCTTTCACGGGTGCGCTTGAACGGCGTACTGGACGTTTCGAGTTGGCAAATCAAGGCACTCTCTTTCTCGACGAGGTAGGTGAGCTTCCGTTGGAGACGCAAGTGAAATTGCTGCGGGTGCTCCAGGAGCAGGAATTCGAGCCCGTTGGCAGCGGATGCACTATCAAGGTTGACGTCCGAATCATCGCTGCCAGCAATCCAATTTGCAGGAAGAGGTCAAGGCTCGCCGTTTCCGATCCGATCTCTTTTACAGAATTGAATGTCTTACCGCTGACCGTTCCTCCACTGCGGGAGCGCCGCACCGATGTTCCCGCACTTGTCCTGTTTTTCTCGCCCGCTTTTCGAAGAAGTGCGGGAAAGAGATTCAGGCAGTTTCTCAGCAAACTATGGATCTGCTTCTCGATTACCCCTGGCCCGGCAACATCCGCGAACTGCAAAACGTTGTTGAACGCGGTGTAGCCCTGTGCCAGGGACAAGTGCTGCAACTGGGTTCGGATCTTCTGCCGCTTGAGCGCTCCCATTTGGACTTCCAAAAATCCGCCTACGGCAGTGTCACTAAAGGTCGTGCAGCCCAGGGAGATTTCGACTTGCTTTCGTTAGAAGAAGTAGAACGACGTCACATTGTCACAGTTCTGCAAAAAACTGGTGGCGTCATCGATGGCGAAAAAGGCGCTGCTAAGATTCTCGACCTCCATCCCAACACCCTGCCGGATGAAAAAGCTCGGCATCACCCGCGCGACCCACGAACGCTCGTAACTTTCCAATCAAACGTCACGAAATACCGCGGGTAGATTTCGAGGATACTTCTCTCCACGATATTTCGTGAGTTCCAGCCGACCGAGATCTTAACTCTGAGACATAGATAGCACTGTTCCACCCGCTTGCTCCGAATTGGAAGCGGGATTGCCCTTATGTCTGAGAAAGCGAGGCACGATGCTGAGAATTTCAAAATCGGAAGTAAGCGGCGCAGCAGCTACCTTTCGGCTCGATAAAAGCCTTTCCGGAGCTTGGATTGAAGAGTTACGACATATATGTGAAATGACCAGGGCTGCCCAAGAACTAATCATCCTCGATTGCGGGGGAATTTCCTTCAGTGATCTTGAAGGCATCGCGCTGATGCAGTAATTGCTTACTCAGGGAGCAGTGCTAACCAATTGTTCGCCCCTTCTCAAGTTTCAGCTGGAATCTCCGCCCGAAGAGAAGCCTGCAGTTTAGTTTTGCCTGACTGTGAATCTTTAACAAGGAATCATATGGCGACAAAAATTCAAGATAGCTCAAACGAAAACGCTGTACTGCGAAGAGTGCAGAACGGTGAATCCGATCTTTTCTACCAGTTGGTCCAACCATGGGAACGCGCGGTGTTTCTGGCTGCACTGGGCATTGTGAACAACGAGGCCGATGCTGAGGATGTTGCACAGGAGGCCATCCTCAAGGCGTTCCGGAACGTGTCGCGCTTTCGCGGCGAGTCAAAGTTCAGCACCTGGTTAATCCAAATCACGATTAATGAGGCGCGGATGAGAGTTCGTAAGCGCCGCTCCTGTCTGTATGACTCGCTGGACGACCATCAACAAACCATGGAAGGTGATTACATACCTAAAGACTTTGCCGATTGGCGTGAGATACCTCTGCAAGCGCTGGAGAGCAAGCATCTCCGCCTGGCCATTCGAGAAGCACTGGATCGCCTTCCGGAAAAGTATCGTTCCGTATTTGTTCTACGCGACATCGATTCCCGCTATCCTGTAAGACATAACTTTCCTCCTGGCGGGAGCGGAGAACGTGCTGCGAGTTCCTTAAGCAGGATCACAGGCTATCGCCGCTCCCACAGGAGGAGAGAGACAACGCCCAATTATTCGCTCAACCACGCACGCTCCGGATCAGACACGCGGACACTCAACTTCTCCACTGCGAAATCAATCTCGCCGCTCCGAAGCCTCTCCCCTTCTGCCTTCGACTCGGAGTTATTTTCATGAAATTTCGCGGGCCGCAGGCCCTAATTGACACGCGGAACAGCCCGAGTTGCACCATGGTGTGAAGTAGATCACCGGACTTAGTGATTGGGCGTCCGCTCCCCTCGCATGATGGGAGTTCGAACTAGTAATCATGGTCGACGTTGCGATCGAAGAGATGGTTGGGTCGGACCGAGTTCCGTCCCGTACAGATTACAGGGCGAGCCTTGGAAAATGGCTTTGGCAATTTTCTCAACTAGAACGAAATGGCGCTCTTCTCTGAGCGCACGCGGAAGTATGCACGGAACACACTTGACGGAGCCGACATTGTTAGAGATGGTGCAACGATGACAAAGGATCAATCAGAATGGACGCCTGACGGCCCACCGCTCGTGGGCTGATCGCTTGCCGTTTGGCCTCCTGCCATCGACGGCCTCCCCGTAGATTTTTCTCTATGGTGGTTTGACTAGCGGGCAATATGACCATGGTATAATGACCATAGACTAGGAGGTTTGGAATGAAGAAAATGGCAGCAGGTTCGTTTAAGATACACTGCCTTGCCGTAATGGACGAAGTTCAGGCAAAACGCGAGACGGTGGTGATCACCAAACACGGTAAGCCAGTAGCTAAACTCGTTCCCGCCGACAAAAACGGAGACGACATTTACAATTTTCTCGCTGGCAAGGGTACCATTGCTGGCGATATCGTTTCTCCCGCGATTTCCGACGAACAGTGGGGAGAACTCAAGTGATTCTCCTGGACACTCATGTGGTCGTCTGGCTCGCTTTTGACCAAGCTCAGCTTTCCAGCAACGCTAAAGCGGCCATCAACGATGCGCGACAGCATGGCGACGGTTTGGCGATTTCTGACATTACTTTGCTCGAGTTAGCGATGCTCTCCAACAAAGGGCGGATCCGCCTTGGTATTAGCCTAGAGTCCTTTTTGAGTGAAGTTGAAGCACGATTCACAATCCTGCCGATCAGCGGTCGGGTATGCGTTCGCGTCCTCGGATTTCCTGGAACATACCCGAAGGATCCAGCAGATCGTATTATCGGGGCCACCGCTTTGGTTGAAGGACTGCCTCTACTCACCGCAGACCGCCAGATCCGGCGGTCACGAGCAGTTCACACCATTTGGTAACAAGCCCCGGGAATTATAGCGGATAACAAAACATCCGAGACTCTTCCAGGCGATCTTGAGCCTGGCTATGGCCTTCCATGATTAAGACAGACAGTTGCGTCCGGCTTGTCTGTGATTCGGACCGGAGCGCCTGAAACACGATGGCGGTGGGAGCGGTTCGAATGTCAAAACGTATATCCCACAATGAGCCGTAGGACGGGAGCTG
>JAOAPG010000178.1 GCA_025462785.1 Acidobacteriaceae bacterium | reverse complement strand
AGCTCCTCCAGCCCATTCTCCAAAATCTCGCGCCCTCGATTCCCAATCCGTTCGACAGAATCGATACTCCATATCCAAACCATCGTATCCAGAAGATACTTCACTTGCGTTTCCGTCTTCTTTTCGGTTCGTTCAATTTGTCGACCTTCGGAATCTCACCACCATAAAAGCCGGCGAGTAGGTCGGCTGGCAAGGGAGCGTCGAAATCCTCGGCAACCCACACTGCACCGCGCGCGAATCCGAGGGGACGAATTTTTGGCTTATTTTCTACCGCAACCAGTCGCGCGACAGGCACGCCCGCACGGGCGATCGTCACCTCTTCGCCCTGGGCCACTCGTTGAAGCAAACGAGAAAGATGAGTTTTCGCTTCATGGATATTGACTTCCATGATGGGATCATAGACTAAGTTCATAGACTAAGCCCATCTTTTTGGGACTGACTGAACTTTAGCCTCCAGCGCTACTCGTAAGCAATTCGCTCTCTGTCTTTGAGTACTCCATACCAGCAACCTGCCTAATGGCCAGTAACTAAGGTCATCTTGGGTTGGGCCCACTTTCAGTTCATCATAGACAAGTTCCCAGGGAGATTTTGGTCCGCATGAACATCGATGATCTGCTGCGAATTGCCATGGAGCGCCGTGCGTCCGACTTGCACCTTAAAGTCGGTAACTATCCACATCTACGTGTCGATGGCGAGTTGCACCCATTAACCGAACAGCCACGCATCAGCGCCGAGGACATGCTGACAATGGCGTTCAGCATGATGTCAGCGCGGCAGAAGCAGAAATTTAAAGAAACTACTGAAATCGATATGGCCTACGGTGTGGCCGGCTTAGGCCGCTTTCGTGTGAACGTATTTCAGCAGCGCGGTAATGTGGGACTGGTTCTTCGTATGATTCCCACCAAAATTCGCGCGCTCGACGAACTCTACTTGCCCAAGATCGTTGAACAAGTTTGCGACATGCCACGCGGATTGATCCTGGTCACTGGCGTGACGGGCTCTGGTAAATCGACCACGTTGGCCGCGATGGTCGATCGCATTAATTCCACGCGGGCCGAACATATTATTACTATTGAAGATCCGATTGAGTTTTTGCACCGCGACAAAAAAGGCTACGTCAATCAGCGTGAGATTGAGGTGGATACACCAACTTTTTCAGCAGCCCTACGCGCATCGCTTCGGCAGGATCCCGATGTCATTCTAGTTGGCGAAATGCGCGACATGGAAACCATTAGCACTGCTCTTCACGCTGCGGAAACTGGTCACATGGTGTTCTCGACCTTGCATACCCTGGACGCGGTCGAAACCATCAACCGTATTATTGCGGTATTCCCTCCACCTGAGCAGAAGCAAATACGCCTGCAGCTAGCGGCCGTGTTGCGCGCCGTCATCAGCCAACGACTGGTAAGACGCTGCGACGGAGACGGTCGGGTTCCGGCAGTCGAAGTAATGATTAATACGGCTTATATTCGCGAGTGTATTCTCGTGCCGGAAAAAACGCGGGCGGTTCGCGATGCCATAGCCGCGGGCACTTCGCAATACGGCATGCAGACCTTCGATCAATCGCTGTGGGATTTATTTCAGGCGGGACTGGTCAATTACGACACTGCTTTGGAAAATGCATCGAACGCGGACGATTTCAAGTTACGCATGCAAGGTATTTCTTCAACCAGCGACGCTTCGAAAAATTCGATGCAATCGGCAGGATACGGCGGACGCTAGGGCGCCAAGTCTAGCGTCATCGCCTCCCTTATCGTCCAGCCGCTGCCAATTCAGCTCTCGCACAATCGGCGCCGCTCAATACCCAGAGTGCCTGCCGAAACGACGAAATTTCGAACACGCGATCTAATCCAGTCCTGGCAAACATTTCAAAAACAAAGCGCGACGGATTCACCAACTGGAGTTCAACGTTGTGCGCTTTCGTCCACTGATGCAGGAGGACAAGTTCCGAGAGTCCGCCGGCATCAATCGATTCCAGCTCGGACAAGTCCAGCACGATAATGCGCGCGTTCTCAGCCGAAAGAACCACGTTCCGCAAACTGTCTGCCTCTTCCCCGTGAACAATTCTCCCGGCGCATCGAACAACCGTCACATTGCCTGAACTTTCAGTTCGCAATTCCAGCATAACCAGCTCCTGACTTTGTTGCCCTGATCTTGTTACGAAGATAGACGGGAAAAGGTTCCCAATGTCACCACAACCGGGAACAATTTAAGGTCAAACTCCTGCATAATTGTTCGCTGGTGAGCTAAGGTTATGTAGCTATGGCATTTCCCCGTCCGCAAAAAACTGATTCGGAAGATGTGCTTTATGAATACGCGGTTGGAGCGCTGAGCCGTCGTATGCGTTCGGTAGCCGAACTTAAGCGCTTGCTGCGTCCCCGAGTTGAAGCGGACACGGAATACGGACAGGTTCTTGTTGAACTTGTCATCCGCCGCCTCAAAGACCAGGGATATCTCAACGACGCAAAGTACGCTGCCGCCTATTCCTCGTTCCGGCGAGACAATGAGAAATTCGGACGTAGACGTGTGATTACCGAGCTGAAGATCAAGGGAGTACACGGCGAGGTGATCGAGAAAGCTGTCGAATCAACCTACGACGAAGTCAGTGACGAGAAGCAAGCGCGCGAGTATCTCCGCCGCAAGCGGCTGGTAAAGCCGAATAATCAGAAGGAGGCGGCGAAGGTGTTCCGACAACTTACGCGAGCAGGCTTTGCAGCCAAGACGATTTTCGTAATTTTAAAGAAATGGGATATAGACGACGAGACACTCACCGCATTCGAGAGTGAGCTGGAATAGACGCGTTCATTCCTCCCCGATGTCCTCGTTCCATATTGCCGGGTTTTCTTTTATATATTTCGCGAGCAACGAAACGCATTCCTCTGAATCGAGATCGACCACGCGCACGCTCAACGAGCGGAGCCAATCAATCCCGCCCTGGAAGTTACGGCTTTCTCCAACGATTACCGTGCCAAATCCAAACTGCCGCACCAGGCCACTGCAATACCAGCAAGGAGCCAGAGTAGTAACCATAATTAGATTGCGATAGCTGCGCTGACGACCAGCATTGCGGAAGGCGTCCGTCTCGCCATGCATCGAGGGATCCCCATTCTGGACGCGACGGTTGTGCCCGCTGCCGACGAGCTGGCCGCCCTCGTTGAAGATCGCCGCCCCAATAGGAATACCGCCTTCAGCCAAGCCTTTGCGGGCTTCAGCGAGTGCACCATCGAGCATCGCGGGATACTTCGATTCAGCTTTCATCACCCACCCTGTTTAATAGTGAAAGTTCAGTAGTGAAACTTGTAACGTAGTTCCACGTAAATTTCCCTCGGTTCATTCCAATGGAAACCGCCAAAGGTTACGCTATTATCCAACTCGACACGGCGATTGGCTACGTTAAGCGCGTTGACAGACGCCGAGATGCGCTCCCCAAAGTCCTTTCCGAGAGAGAGATCGAAGGTGGTATGTTGCGGGAGGTAATTTCCCGGATACGGTTGTCCCGGGAAAGCGTTGGTGAAGCCAGAGCCGTAGTAGACGTTGGTGTTGGCATAACTATGCCAAGGCAGGGTGAGGTCGCCGCCAACATTAAGGGTGTTTCGCTGGTCATGATCGAGCGGAGAAAGCCCTGCTGGCAACGCAAAATCAGTCAATCCGCCGGTGATGGCTCCGCCACCCTCGGCGATTTGATTCGAATAGGCAAGATGAATCTGTCCCCGGTGCGCAATGCGGGGCGAGCGCAGAGTTAGCTCCCATCCGCGAATTACAGCTCGCTCGATCGTGATTGGAAAGAACAGGTTCGATTCGCCGATATTGTTGTGGTCAAAGAAATTTACGACGTTAGTCCTGAAATTGTCGGCATCGATAGTCCAACCATGGTAAGGGATGGTGACTCCGAACTGATGTTCCTCATCGCGTTCGCCGTGGAGCGGAATGAATCCCAGGTTATTACCATTGGCGAGTTGCAAGAGAGGTCCCGAGGCCGTAATGAGTGGCGGGGCCTGATAGTAATGCCCATAGAAAGCGCGGAATACCCAATTCAAATGTGGAACCGCAACGGCCGCGCCGAACCGAGGACTGATGGCGTTCTCGGTAACTCCGCCGGAAAAGTGCGTAGGCCGCATTCCAGCTGTTAGCGTCAGCCAAGAAAAAGGCTTGAATTTGTCATCAATGAAGAAGGCTTCAAGGTTGCCGGAGGGGTGCTCCTTATCCGTAAAGGGCATAGCACTGCCGTCATTGAAGACCGCGCCAAACAGTTCGTTGTCCTGCTGGTAGAAACTATACAGACCCACCTGCATATTATTCTTTGCAACGTTCGCAGCGAAACTTATTTGCCCACCACCATATGTTGAGCTCCGGTCATCGGTGCTCGCTACAGGAAAGTCATTCGGCGAGCTTTCATAAGCTGCACGGTTGTAGTGAAAAAAAGGTGAAACTGTTAGGAGCATTTGTGAATTGAAAGTGTGAACCCATGAGAAGTTCACGATGGCATCCGATTCGTGGTCGCTATCTCGAAGACCAACGCTTGGAAACTGCGCCGAAAAACCGTTCGCGGCAATTGGCGCATTCTCGATGTCGTTTGGGAAAGGATCATAGGGAACCTGGTAAAAATCTTTACGCAGGGCCGTCACTAGACGCAGTTGGTTTGCGGGATCGACGTTGAAAATAAGAGAACCGAATCCCCCATAACCATTCTCAGCGTCGTGAACCACCTGCGGAACCGGTGTCTGGATACCGAGATTACTGCGATTTCCATTCACGCTGGCATAGTAAGCAAAGCGCTGGGTGTGACTGCCGAAATTGAACTGATCGTTAGTCTGATAGAAGTTTCCCAAACTGGTGATCAGCTCCGCCTCGTTATTGCGTTCAAAACCAGTACGTGGGGCAATGTTAAAGACACCATAAGTTCGGTCGCCGAATGCCGCGCTGTAACTCCCACGTTGGACCTCCAAATAGTCAATGTCCTTGGGATCAAACTGCGCTCCGAGGTTGGAGGCGATATTGGTGTTGGGCACCGGGACGCCATCAATGAGCCAGCTAGTTTGATGTCCCCCACGAATGTGAAGTTGATCGTGAGTAACGTACGCGCCCGGCACATAGTCAGTGATCATGGCGACACTGTTAGTGCGATCCGCGCCCGGTGTTCGCTGAATCTCGGTACGACTCACGGTCGTGGTAGGTGTGACGGAATCAGTTGGCGCAACCGACGACTCAGCGGTAACATTTACGGATTCATTGGCACTCGCGATCTTCAATTGAAAATGCACAACTGGCTCGGTGCCTGATTCGACGGCAACATCCTGCGCTCTCTGCACAAAGCCGGGATTCGCCACCGAAATCGAGTACTCGCCGAGTGGCACGGCGTTTATTTGAAATTCGCCAGCGGCGTTAGTTGTCGTGCTCTTCGACCAATCTGACGATTTTGCCTTGAGCATCACCATTGCACCTTGAATGGGGCGATGTTGCGGATCGTGAATAACTCCGCGAACGGAACCAAAAATAGTGGCAAAGGCAGTGGCAGAGATCAGTGCAATGACAGCCAATGACAACGCAGTTCTAGCCTTCATGGGTTTTCCCTGCGGGCATGACAGCACCCGGGCTGACGCCAGCTCTTTGTGAAATTCAGCAGAGTTATGCTTAAGGTTTAGCTAGAGAAAGTTAGATGTAGAGCAAAGGCGGGAGGGCCACGTTCTGCGTGGCGGATTTCGGCACGAGATCCCGGAAACAGAACATCCCTGATAGGGAGAAGGCTTGCGGTTGGCAGATGCAGAAGAAATGATGGATTCGATTCCAGCCGAGCCGCGCCTGTGAGCAAACACGAATGAGAATGATGCGGACAGTCAGGAAAAGTCGCGCTCAAGGTCGCGCCACTCGTGGCGTAAGAAGCTCCCGCAGAGCCCGACATGCAATGATGCTTCCCGCTCCGGCGGCAACAGGCTTGCGTTACACTTCCCACCGTATTCAGAGCTGTGGGATAGAACACACCCCAGCTGATCGCGAACAGCACGAAAGTGGAAAGCAGTCGCCTCATGGCTACAAAGGAATGTTAGCACGCAATGTGCTTCGGAGACACAAGTCGGCGAAGTGCAATGCTCCTGAATTTAAAACATGGCGATCAAACGGAGAGCGTAGCTGCGTGGAGGACCAATGGCATTGCCTGAGAACAAGCCTCCGAAATCGATCACATTGAGCCGATTGTTCAGGTTTTCTCCATCAACCTGGAATCGGGTCTTGAGGTGATCGCCTTTGTGTAGATCGATCCCCGCAGATGCGTTCACCGCGAGCATCGGCCTTATGCGGCCACGATCAAAATTGATGCTGTCTATGACCTGTTGCCATACTGCGCGAGAGCTTGTTGGATGGTTCCTCCAAAATCAAACGGAGTCCCGCTCCCGTAGTCCGCGCCAGCGGCGACCCACAAACGGGGCAGCAGTTGATAACGAAAGCGTGTTCGTACCGTGCTGCGCTGATCTTGTGAATCAGGAAAATGTCCCGTCAACTGAGTTGTTGCATTGGTTGCATTGTCACCGAGAAAGAGCCCGCCATTGACCGGAAACCAGGCATTGCCGACTGTGTAGGAGTAGCTCACAAAGCCAGACAGTTTCCCCCAGTGCGGCAGTTCAATTTTCCCTTCCGTTCCATAAATGATGGCCTTGCGGAACGCGATGGGGAAACTTACGGCCGTGCTCAACAATCGATCGTCGTCCGCAAACTTGTTCACTACGCGGCGAAAAACATTTACATCCAACCGGAATTGGTCGAAGAAGTTCTTAGTCAATCCGCCTTCGTAGTAGTCGCCGTGCGAGGGCTCGACCGGTAATCTCAAGACGCTAGGATTAAGCGAAGTCAGCGAGGGCGAACTGGCGATAAGAATATTTTCGAAAGATGGCGTCTGAAAGACTCGATCGTAAGAAGCATGCACCACCATTGCGGCGGATTGAAGATAGCAAGAGACCGATAACCGCGGACTCACGGCATATTGATTTACGAGCAACTGATAGTGATCCCAACGAAGGCCGGCGCTTACCGTCCATTTTCCCAAACGGATCATATCCTCGACGAAAACCGATTGCTCGAGATCTGGCCGGTTCGCTTGAAAACTAAATGTCGCGGGAGTGCCGTTCTCAAAACGGTTTAGGTCAGTAATGGTATCGCTGAACTTCTCGTGCAAAAACGTGGCGTCGGATTCGACACCAGCCTTCCACTCCTGCGTACCGCGATGGATTGAAACCGTACTCTTGAAGTAACCTTCGCGAAAATAGTTGTACTGCGAGGCAATAATGGGAGTGGAGAGCGCGTTGGAATACAGATCATTCGAGTTGTCCCGCACCATCCCACGAAAATTCCCGACAACGTTAGGCGAAAAGACGTGCTGGTACGAGATGCTGCCCATGGTCTCAAAGTTATCCGCATTCTGCCGCTGGCCCGCTGCTTGCTGCAGTTGCTCGTTGGGCAATTCGAATCGCGAGAGTTCGTGGCGGACACTCATACTTAATCGGTCCGATGGTGTTAAGTCTCTCTCGTAATTAACAGAAAAGTCGGCCGTGGTACCCCGGTTCGTATAATTTTTAGGAACAACAGGACTCAGGTACCGACTTGTCCTGTCTCCATCGGCGCTGATCCCCAATACGTTTTTCCCCCAGATATCTTGGATCTGAGCGAACCCGCCGGCCGTATCAAAGCTGCCTCCGGAGGCGACCAATTGACCGTGAAAACCCTCCTGACTTTCTCGCTTCGTGTTTACTTCGACAACCCCGCCCATCTTCCTGCCGTATTCGGCGGGAATTCCAGCGGTATAGATGCTCATGGAATCGATATCATCGGCCTCGATTTCAGGACCAAAACTCGGAGAACGATTATCTGTGAGCGGGATTCCGTCAATGACAAATTCCGTCTGGTACTCAGATCCACGAGGATGCAGGACCGCGTTTCCTTCATAGAGCCATCCGGGTTGCGAGTTGACCAGATCCTGCACGGATCGTCCCGGCAATGATGACGGTCGATTTTCGATGAGGTCCGCGCCGATCTCGAAGACCGATCCGGCGCGATGGGGATCAATCATGGTGACCGCATCAGTAACCGTGACGGTAGTGTTCGCAGAAGCTAGTTCAAGTCCGATTGTGTAGTTGGTGGGAACGGCTGAACGTACTTCTATTGATCTTGAGACGGGCGCGAAACCGGGCTGCTCGACCTGAACCCCATAGACTCCATAAGGGAGCCTTTGCACGGCGATGTTGCCGGCATCATCTGTCGTGAAGATATTTTCATATTGATTGGCTTCGCTTACGAATCTGACCGTGCACCTGACGGCCAGCCCCGAAGGATCGGTAACCTTCAAATGTAATTCGCCATTGATGCTCTGACCGAAAACCGGCAAAGCACAAAGAAAAAAAAGGGTCAGATACCTCCAAAATTTAAGTTTGTGCCCGTCTGTCATTTGTGATTCATTGCTGAGAAAGTTGTCCGAACAGAATTTACGTTATCCGCGGATCAATTCGTTGAACCTTTCCATTTACCAGCCAGATAAAAGGCGGCACGCCAGCTTAGACTATCGGCTTCTCCCAGGAGAAAAAAGCACTGTTCCAGCCACGATAGCTCGAAGGTAATGGGCTTCTTTCGAGGCTAATGCGTTTGTGTTCCGCAGCGCTGGCGTCGTACAATAGATGTTCTCTTTGGATTGTGGTAGTTCGATCCAGAACGGAAGGAATAAGCACTTAACTTCCTGATCTGTACCCTCGTATTTTAGTTGCTTGGAAAAGGATGGCCGGAAACACCCGGTCTGGTGACTAGCACAGCATGATCGCTTTACTTACGGTTATTCACATTATTGTTTGCTTCTTTCTCATCATCGTCGTGCTGCTGCAAAGCGGTAAGAGCGGAGATATCGCAGCCGCATTCGGCGGTCAAGGCAGCCAGACCGCATTCGGCCCACGCGGAGCCGCTACGGCTCTGTCTCGCGCGACCACTTGGTCAGCCATCATCTTCACGGTGACTTCCATTACGCTCTCGATCCTGGCGCAGAAGCGTGGTGGCGGTTCGAATTCTGTACTGCAAGGTTTGAAGCCGTCCCAAACTAACTCGCAGCCAGCCAAATCTGCTCCGGCACCAGCGCCCGCACAGCAAAAATAACAATTCGTTCCTGGCCGCCATAGACTGGCGGCGACAGCGGATTTTATGATCCACGAAATTCTTCCGGTCGGACCACTCCAGTGCAACTGCTCTGTGATCGGCGACGAGAACTCGCGTGAAGCGATAGTCATCGATCCGGGCGACGACCTCGACGACATCTTCGCGATCATTCAGAAGCACAATTTAACTGTAAAGCAGATTGTCATCACCCACGCCCACATCGACCACGTGGGCGGCGCAATGAAGCTTCGAGCTGCGACTGGCGCACCCATCTTGCTCAATGAGAATGATTATGCATTGTTGAAGATGCTGGACATGCAAGCAACTTGGGTGGGAATGAAGTCTCCGGGCAAGGTCGAAATCGATCAAAGCCTGAGACAAGCTGATACGGTTAAAGCCGGAGCACTCGTAGCAAATGTGCTGCATACGCCCGGCCACACCGAAGGTAGTGTCTGTCTTTATTTTCCAGACGAGAAGAAGCTTATCGCGGGTGACACTTTATTCGCGGGAAGCATAGGTCGCACCGATCTGCCGGGAGGATCGTTCGAGAAGATCATCGATTCGATTCAGGAAAAACTGCTGGGCCTACCAGACGAAACAGTTGTGATTCCCGGCCATGGCTCGTCCACCACAATCGGGCATGAACGCGAGCACAATCCATTCTTGAAGTAGGCACAATGTAAGGACAATCCGCATTACACAATCCAAGGCCAGAAGTCTTTTATTGATTCAGCAAGCCCAAAACTCGCTCCATTGCCTCACGAAAATCTTCTAGCAGCGTAATTAGACTCAGCACCAAATATCCATCGCTAGTGAAATCATAAAAGTGCCCCGGATGCACCAGCACCTCTGTCTTCCGCAGAATCTCGATCGCGAGTTCTTCATCTGACTGCACAGCCGGCACTCGCAGCACCGCATACCATCCGCCTTCCACTTGCAGCCGTTGGCACGTCTTCTGTCTACTCAATTGGCGATCAAGCTCCGCTAAATTCCGCCGCACCTGGTCCAGCAATTGGGTCTGAATGTTCTCTCGCTCTGCGAGCAGTACAGGTGTAGCTAGTTGAATTGGAGCGTTCATGGAAAGATACGTATCCGCGATAATTTCCATTCGTCCCACAGCAGCCGATACCTCCGCCTGGGGTCCGCTTATAACCACCCACGCGACCTTCATCTGGGGAAGCCCGGAGATTTTCGACAATCCGCTGAGCGTGAAAGTCAGCGCATCCTGGTTCACAGCAAACGTCTTGCGACCCGATCCCTCGTGTGCGTAATCCAAAAATACTTCATCGACGATAAGCGCCAATCCGTGCTCGCGGCACAATTCGTTCAACTGCTGACGCTCCGCCTCGCTGACAAAAGATCCCGTCGGATTGTTGGGATGTACCAGCACAATGCCCCGAGTACGCGGAGTCACTGCCTTCGCCAGAGACGAAAAATCAATCTGCCACCCGTGGTCATAGAGCAGCGGATACGGCACCAACTTCACATCGTTCAAATCGGCGAGAAAATCGAACAGCGGGTAGCTCGGTTTAGGAACCAGAATTTCATCTTCAAAATCGCATAACAACCTGAATACGAATGAATATCCTTCGCTGGTGCTGGTAGTGAGCACAATCGATTCCGGATCGATTTCTGGATCCGGCCCAGAATTTGCCTCCCGCCAGCGGTAATATGCAGCGACGGCACAGCGAGCACTTGGCAGCCCTTTCGGCTGCGGATCGTAGTCGAGGACCTCAGGATGATTCAAAGAATTCAGAATCGCTTGATTGTTGTAAACCAATCCTGCGCGTGTAGGATTTGAAATTGTAAGATCGAGGACTTCCCTGCCACGGGCAAGCAATTCGCGCTGCGCTTCCGTAAAGTGATTGGTCGCGAGTCTCCATTCGGTACGTTTGGAAAACATACCCGACCATCATACAGACTGACTTCTGATCCACTAGCCCCATAAATCGTTGGGAACGGGTCGGCTGATCTGGACGGCAAGGTAAGCAAGGCTACGAGAACATCGATCGATGTCTATGCATAAAGATGCCCTGGTCTCTTAACCCATTTTCGTTCACGAGAAGAAGGAATCAGGACCAGGGCTCTTTCAAATCAAAGAAGCTTCATTTGAACCGAATTCAATTACCAGTAAAGGGTCTAGTGAGCCAGGGTGTGAAGAGCACGTCCGGTCCGCTCACAGATGAACAGTTCTTACTGGATGGGCCCGCGAAACATCCCCACCAATTTTCTGACGCATCCACTTCTCCTTTGCCGATGTTGTCGACGCCGACCTTGCCAGCGCCGAGCAAATTATTCAGGCGAATCGTGACAATGGCGGGAGTGTTGGTCACGACGTCGTCGCTCTCATTTTCAATTGTGTTCTGAGTAATGGTTCTGCCTCTAACGGGAGAGACTCCGAAGACATCAATTCCGGTCGGTCCGGGCGTGGCGGAGTCGTCCGTATCGGCGTGATTGCCAGCAATGTAGTTCCCAATGATGCTGTTGTTGTTAAAATTCTGTCCCGGAGTATGGCTGTGCATCGCCACTCCTGGCAAACCATTATTTGTGAGCGAATTTCCGATCACGACGTTGCTGTAGTTTTTGGCGCCGGGGCCTGAATCGAAGATGCCAACGCCAGCTCCGGCGCCAGCTTCTCCGAGCCCGTTGCGGTAGGAGTTGTTCTTAGAGATTGTATTGTGATGCACTCCGATGGGCGCAGTCGCGCCAGTGACAGTAGCTGGCGGATGCGAAGCCAGTGTAACGCCGCAGTCAAAGGGATTGTCGTGGACGATGTTGTAAGAAACGATGTTGTGATGAGTGGCTCCGGTGTCGTCACTGAGGAGAATTCCGCCCGCGTTTTTGTATACCAAATTACCGGTAATGATGGAATATGCCACTCCAGAGAGATGGATACCTTCTCCGCAATCGAATCCTTCCGCAGTCTCCCACGCCGGCGTGCCGGGGCATGTTGCAGTTTGGGCGTTCAGGCTCCGATCATTGTTTGTGACAGTGGTTTGGAAAACCGTGATGTGGGAGGCATTGGTAATGACGATGCCCTCGAAGTCCGCGTTCTTCACGGTGAAGCCCGCAACAAGAACGTGATTGAGGCCAGGGTTATCGAGGCCATCTAGATTGATTCCATTAGCGAGACCGGTTGCGTCGATAAT
Source organism: Acidobacteriaceae bacterium (assembly GCA_025462785.1). GTDB lineage: Bacteria > Acidobacteriota > Terriglobia > Terriglobales > Acidobacteriaceae > JAOAPG01. The sequence goes on along the minus strand of JAOAPG010000178.1, from coordinate 438 downwards.
GGTGTTGCCTCTGCTCTTGCCAATTAAAGAGAGTGACTTGCCGATAATCACATCCTCAGCGTAGGTCCCTGGACTTACTTGGATGGTGTCATTGGGATGGGCTGCTGCTACGGCAGCAGTAATAGTTGAGAAGCAACCGCCCATTCCGCCCGGATTAACACAGAGCGTAGCAGCTGCGGCGGTCAAAGACAGCGCAACGACAACTATGACAAAGGCGAGAAGTGAAAAGACAATATGCGACGGTCGTCGAAGGTTGGCTTTTGCAGGGGTTGAGAAAAATGGCTTTTGTTGTTGCAATCGAAAGTGTGCGGTTCGTGGGTCCTCCAGAGGGACAATTTTGAGGATTGCGGACGCGACCTGACGAATCAGATCGTAGAAAACGAGGAATGGGCCCAAGTCAATATCCAGCGGGGCGGGGGATATACACGCTGAGGGTTG